>JAYUBD010000591.1:0-11208 GCA_043740995.1 Caulobacteraceae bacterium
CTTGGAGGCGGCGTTGGATCCAGCGCCCGCCGTGTTGATCCACGGCGATCTCAGCGCCGACCACATGCTTCTGTCGCCCGACGCGGATCACCTCGCGGGCATTATCGACTTCACCGACGCCGCGTCCGGCGACCCGGCCTTCGACTTCGCCTATCTGTGGCGCTACGGCGAGGACGCCGCCGCCCAGGCCGTCGCCGACTATGGCGCGGGCGCGCAAACCGCGGCTTTGCTGTCCCGGTCACGCTGGTGGCATGCGCGCTACGTCATCGACCAGACCTGGCGGGGATTGGCTGTTGGTCAAACGGTGGGGGTTGATCGTTTGCCGTCGCTGTTCGCCCCGCTTGGGCTATAGCGCGACGCACCGGGGGTGGCGGCGTGGAAGCGTGAGGAACGACACGGACCGCCTTTGGCGGCGTCCACCCTAAACCAGCTTTGCTTTCTGCAGGACCTTATAGGCCTTGATCACCCGTTGCAGTTTGTTCTCGGCGGAACGGTCGCCGCCATTGGCGTCGGGGTGGCAGCGTTTGACCAGTTCCAGATAGCGCAGACGAATCGCCGGTCCCAGGGCGCCGGCATCTAGGTCGAGATCAGCCAGAGCGACGCGTTCCATCTTGCCGAGGCGCCGTTCGAAGGCGGCGCGGTCGTCGCTGTCCTGGGTCTTGGCGGCGCCGAAGATGCCGAACTTGTCGCGGAAGAAGCCCCGCGTCGAGGCCGCCTCGCGATTGCGGCCGCCGGACTTCAACGACCAGGTGGGCCGCCCGCCGGTGCTTAGGTCATCGGCGATGCGATAGGCGATCTCACCCTCGCTCAGCCCGGCGAAGAAGTTCCATTGGCGGTTGTATTCGGCGGCATGCGCCTGACAGAACCAATAATGCTCTGACAGCAGATCGCGGGATTTCGGGGCACGGGTGGCCGCCGCCGCACGGCAACCCACATGGTCGCACTCCCGCTCTCCCGGCTTGAGCGCGTGGACATCTCGCGCCTGTGCGGCTTCACCCGCCTTGGGCGGCTTGACGCGGATATCCACGAAGCGCGGGCGATATTGGAAGGTGGACGTCATGGCCTGGAGTATGAGCACGAGGCGTGACAGTTCAAGAATTGACTTCCAAATTTCGAGGAGTGACGATGGGCCAGGTATCCGAAGCCATTGAACGCAAGCTGGTTGGGGGGCTGGATCCGTCGCGGCTTGAGGTCATTGACGACTCTGATCGCCATGCCGGGCACGCCGGCGCCGGGCTGCGCGGCGAGACCCATTTCAATCTGATCATCGAGGCGACCGCGTTCATCGGGCTCGGCCGGGTGCAACGTCAGCGTCTGGTCCATGGTCTGCTCGCCGAAGAACTGGCCGGTCCCGTGCACGCGCTGTCGCTGGTCACCCGCGCGCCGGGCGACGCCTAGGCGCGGCCTCAAGCGTCCTCCTCGCGGGCCAGGGGGGGGCTGACCCTAAGCGCGGTGATCTGATTGCGCTGGCGGCGCAGGATCTGGAAGCGGTGGCGGTGGAAGAGGAATTTCTGCCCCTGGTCCGGAATGGCGCGGGCCTCGTGGATCACCAGGCCGGCAATCGTCACGGCGTGGTCGTCCGGCAGATCCCAGTCCATGGCGCGGTTGAGGTCGCGCACGGTCACATCGCCATCGACGTGGATGGATCCGTCGGCCTGGCGCCGCACGCCCTGGATCGCCTCATCGTGTTCGTCGTCAATCTCGCCGACAATCTCTTCGAGAATGTCTTCGAGGGTCACCAGCCCCTGTAGCGCGCCATATTCGTCAACCACCAGCGCAAAGTGGCTGCGGCGTTTCAGAAAGGCGTTCAACTGATCCTTGACCACCGTGGTCTCGGGAATGAACCAGGGTTCGCGGACAATCGCGCCAATGTCGATGGCGTCCACGGCCCAGCCTGAACTCGCCAGGGCTTTCAACAGGTCCTTGGCGTGCAGCACGCCCACGATGTTTTCGGTGTCGCCGCGATACAGCGGCAGGCGGGAATGTTCGGCGTCCAGTATCCGGGCCACCAGCTCGCGCGACGGCAGAGCGGCGTCGATCATGGTCATGGACTTGCGGTGGACCATGATCTCGGAGACATCCATGTCCGACAGGTCGAGCACGCCCCCCAGCATGCGTCGGTCGCGAGATTCTACCGCGCCTTCCGAATGATGATAATTGACCGCGCCCCGGATTTCCTCATGCGCGGCCAGCACGTCGGTTTCCATATCCAGATTGACGCCGAACAGCCGCAGGGTGTGACGCACGATCCACTGGATGGCGTAGATCACCGGGCCTAGAACGCGCACCACCAGCAGCATGGGTCCGGACAGGGCGCGCGCCACATCGTCGGCGCGGACGATCGCGAGGGTTTTGGGCAGGACCTCGACGAACACCACCACCAGCACGGTCATCACCGCCGTGGCGATGGCCACGCCCAGGGCGCCGGGCACCATCTTGGTGATGAACTCCGTGGCCAGGGCGGAGCTCAGAATGTTGATCACATTGTAGCCGATCAGCACCGCGCCGATCATCGTCTCCTGATCGCCCAACAGCCGGTTCACCCGACGCGCGCCCGGATCGCCGTCGCGCTCCATCTGGTGCATGCGCCCGCGACTAGCGCGGGTCAGGGCGGTCTCAGCCGCCGAGAACACCGCCGAAACGGCCAGAAGGGCCAGGATGAACAGGCTGACGAGCCAGATCGTCGCGATCACGCCGCCGCTCCCTCGTCGATCAGGAAGGCGCGCAAGGCGACGGGGTCCGATCGCCTGGCGACCAGCGCCGCGCCGATCTCCCGCGCCAGGATCAGTGTGAGGGCGCCGCCCTCGGCCTTCTTGTCCTGCGACATGTGACCGATCAGATCATCGGCGGCGAACGGGCCGCCGCTGATCTGATCCAGACGCGTGGGCAGTCCGGCGGCGGCTATGGTCCGCACCGCGCGCCCGACGTCCTGGCCGGAACACAGGCCGAGCCGGGCCGAGAACCGGAACGCCAGGGCGCAGCCCAGGCCCACCGCCTCGCCGTGCTTGAGCGCATCGTCAAAGCCCGTCTCCGCTTCCACCGCATGACCGAAGGTGTGGCCAAGATTGAGCAGGGCCCGTCGGCCGCCCTCGCGTTCGTCCTCGGCGACGATCCCGGCCTTCATTTCCACACACCGACGCACCGCATAGGCCAGCGGACCAGGTTCGCGATCCAGCACCGCCGCCGCATTGATCTCCAGCCAGTCAAAAAACACCCGGTCCCCCAGCAGTCCGTATTTCAGCACCTCGGCATAGCCGCAGACCATTTCCCGCCGGGGCAGGGTTCCCAGCACATCAAGGTCGGCAAGCACCAGTCTTGGTTGGTGAAACGCGCCAATCAGGTTTTTGCCGCGTGGCGTGTCGATGGCGGTCTTGCCGCCCACCGAAGAGTCCACCTGGGCCAGCAGCGTGGTGGGAATCTGAACGAAGTCGATCCCTCGCTTATAGATGGCGGCCGCGAAGCCGGCGAGGTCGCCCACCACGCCGCCGCCAAAGGCGATGATCAGGTCGGATCGGTCCAGTTCGAGGGCGAGCAGACGGTCGATCAAGGTCTCAAGACCGCCAAAGCTCTTGGCGCCCTCGCCGGGGGGAATGGTTATCACCTCGGCGGCGATATCGACCGCCCCCAACCCTTGCAGCAGGCTGGGACCGTGCAATCCGGCGACGGTCTCGTCCATCACCACCGCCGTCCTGCCACGCTTGAGCAGCGGCCGGATACGAGCCCCCGCCGCCGCCAGCAGGCCCGGTCCGATCAGCACCTCATAGGGGCGACCGACCAACTCGACCTTCACGGTTTCGGTCATTGAGACAAGGTCCCGGTCAAGGCTTTCAGCACGGCGTCCAGGGTGACGTGGTGCGGCGCGTCGGCTGTCTCCACGATGATGTCCGCCGTCTCGAAGGCCGGATAGCGCGCCTTGGCGTGATCCCGCAGGACGTCCAGCGGATTGCGACCGGCGACCAGCGGCCGGTGATCGCGTCGACCGATCCGGCGCGCCAGGATTTCCGGCTCGGCCTTCAACCAGATCGATATGGCCTTCTCCTTGATCAGTCGTCGCGTTTCAGGATCATTGAACGCGCCGCCGCCGGTGGCGAGAACGTGCGGCGGATCGTCCAGCAGGCGCGCGATCACCCGTCGTTCGCCCTCCCGGAAGGCCGGCTCCCCGAATTGCGCGAAGATTTCGGAGACCGTGCGTCCGGCCGCCACCTCGATCTCGGCGTCGGCATCCTTGAACGGCAGACCGAGCACGACGGCGAGCCGCCGACCAATCGTGCTCTTGCCAACCCCCATCAGGCCCACCAGGGCGATGGTCTTTCGGTTAAGATGGGGCTGGGCGGTCATGACCAACCTCGCCTTTACACGAGGCCGCGGCTGAGCGCCAAGGTTACCAGTGGGTTTGGCGGATCGGAGAGGGACATGGGCGCGGGCGACTGGGTCGAAGCCTTCCTGGAAATGATGGCCGTTGAACGCAACGCCGCCGGCAATACGCTGACCGCCTATGGCCGTGATCTCGCCGACGCCAACAGCTTTCTGAGCGACCGGGGTCAGGATCTGGCTCGCGCCGGGGCGGCGGATCTTGAAGCCTGGTTCGCGGCGCTCGGTCTGCGGGGCCTGTCCGCCGCCACCGCGTCGCGCCGGCGGTCCGCCGTGCGCCAGTTCTATCGGTTTGTCCTGAGCGAAGGATGGCGCGCGGACGATCCCTCCGCCGGCGTCGATGCGCCCAGGCGCGGTCGACCGCTGCCCAGGATACTGAGCGGCGATGAGGTCAACAGATTGATCGCGGCCGCGGCGGCGAGGGATGCGGATCGAAAGGGGGCGGGGGGGCTTCGCCTGGCGGCGATGCTTGAACTTTTATACGCCTCGGGTCTCCGGGTTTCGGAACTCCTGGCATTGCAAGTGGCCGTCCTGGCGCGAGACCCCGCCTATATGATTGTGCGCGGCAAGGGCGGCAAAGAGCGACTGGCGCCGCTCAACCAGGCGGCGCGTCAGGCGGTGAAGGCCTATCTCATCGTGCGCCCGGTGTTTTTCCCCAGGGGCGTCAAGCTCAGCCCGTGGTTGTTTCCCTCGAGGGGGCGGTCCGGACGCCTGACCCCGCGCCGGCTCGCCCAGCTGCTCAATGAGGCGGCCATCCACGCCGGCATCGATCCCGCCAAGGTCAGCCCGCACGTCCTGCGCCACGCCTTCGCCACCCACCTGCTTGAGGGCGGGGCCGATCTGCGGGTGGTGCAGACCCTGCTCGGCCATGCCGACATCGCCACCACCCAGATCTACACCCATGTCACTCAGACCCGCCTGCGCGAAGTCGTCGAGACCAAGCATCCGTTGTCAGACAAGAGGGTGCGCCGAGATTAGCCCGCTCTCGCAAATAGGCCGCTTGTGTTCTGGTTCTTCACCTCATTGCCGCTCGCCCGGCCGCGTTCCCTTTCACCCGCGCTGGATACGCGCCGCGTCGCAGCCGCGAGTGGCGTAGTGCGCCTGAATATAGTCAACGCCCGGTTCGACCAGCAGCGGGGTGATCGCGCACTCGAAATTAGGCCCCGACCAAACAGGGGGCGAATGCGTTCCGGGGAAAGGCCGATAATTCGATAGGTCATGGGGCTCCATCGCGCGGGTTTTGCCCCGACTATCCTGCCGGGGCCGGGTCTGCGCGCGACTTTCCGCCGCGTGATGCACCGCGCGCCCTGTCCAGCGACCTAGTTCACCGCGAAAACCCGGTGGATCACGCCGCCGTCGCCAGTACGTGATTTGCTGACCGCGACAGTATTGTTCAGCCAAGCATACCGTACCGCGCCGGTCTCGAAGAGCGGGCAGGTTCTGAAATAGTATCGATGCTCCGCGCCCTCTGGATCATCCGGCTTTGCGAAATCCAGGGCGTAGTCACGATTTTCGGGCGAAACGGCCATCCGGCCCTGCCAGTGCACATAGATAATGGCGCCGTCGTCCGTCTTCAGGCACATGCGAACGTCGAGGGCGCCGGACCCATCGGGGCGTATCCGCGACCAATCGGCGCCAGACATCGGGATGATTTCGCCGCTGAGCTTCGGCCCCTCAAAGCGACCGCCAGCGACCACAAAGATCATACTATAGCCCTCGGGGGTCTGTCCTACGTCCATGGGTGGCAACAGCGATACCCGCGCCTCGAACAGGAATTCAGTCTGCAGTTCCGACATTGGGGTCTCCTTCATAGATGAGTTGGATAGGGGGCGCCGGCCGGCTCCCGCTTCCGCAGGGTGGCCGGTGATCGGCCATAGAGCGCGACGAAGGCCGCGCTCATGCGGCGGGGGCTCGTGAACCCGGCCAGGGTCGCGATTTGCGGGATCGAGAGTTCGGGCTTGTCGAGCAGGCGCTTGGCGCGCTGAACGCGCAGCGTCCTGGCGACCTGGACTGGTGAGGCGTTGAGATGCTCCCGAAACAGCCGCGACAAATGACGCGAACCGACACCCAGCCGGATTACGAGGTCCTCAACGCCGCCGGTGTCGAGCGCCCCCGCTTCGATCAACCGCAAGGCCCTCTCCACCGTGGTCTTCGTGCCGATCCAGGCTGGACAGAACGGCGCGGTTTCAGGTCGACAACGAAGGCATGGCCGATAACCGGCGTGCTCCGCGGCGGCGGCGCTTGGATAGAAACGGATGTTTCGTGCGAGCGGCATTTTCGCTCTACAGACCGGGCGGCAATAGATTTTCGTCGTTTTCACAGCCACAAAAAACAGGCCATCAAATGCGGGGTCGCGCCTTAGCATGGCTTCTTTGCAGGCGGCGGGATCGAGCATGGTCGAGGCGTAGCGCCGAATATCGAGCCATGCGAGGGAGTGCTTGGGGACCAGGTCCGAAAACGACCGCGAACGCGCCACGCGACACCGCCCGCCCCGCGCCCTCCCCAAAAACGGTCGCCATCCCCGAAACCTTGCCCGGCTACGCCTTCGCGCCTAACGTGCGCGCCTTCTCATGGCGGGAAGCTCAAGGGGCTCATGGCGGCGCATTATCTGGAGTTCGAACGCCCGATCGCGGAGCTCGAAGCCAAGATCGACGAGCTCTCGAAGCTCTCCGAAACCACCGGCCCCGGCGACTTGGACGCCGAGATCGCGGCGCTGCGCCGGCGCGCGGCCGAACGCCGGGTCGAAACCTATGCTCACCTTGACGCCTGGCAAAAGACCCAGATCGCCCGCCATCCGCAGCGTCCGCATTTTGTCGACTATGTCGCGGGGCTGATCGAGGAGTTCGTGGAGTTGCGCGGCGACCGCAAATTCGCCGACGATCAGGCGATCCTTGGCGGCCTAGGGCGGTTTCGTGGCCATCCGGTCATGGTTATCGGTCAGGAGAAGGGCCACGACACCACCACCCGCATCAAGCACAATTTCGGCGCGGCGCGCCCGGAGGGCTACCGAAAGGCGGTGCGCCTGATGGATCTGGCCGAGCAGTTCAACCTGCCCGTCCTGTCGTTTGTTGATACCGGCGGTGCCTATCCCGGCATTGGCAGCGAAGAACGCGGCGTCGCCGAAGCCATCGCCCGGGGCACCGAGCGCTGCCTGACTCTCGGCGTGCCGATGATCGCCACCATCACCGGCGAAGGCATGAGCGGCGGCGCCATCGGCATCGCCGCCGCCAACCGGGTGCTGATCATGGAGCACTCAATCTATGCGGTGATCTCGCCGGAGGGCTGCGCTTCGATCCTGATGCGCGACCGGGCTTTCGGCGAGGGCGCGGCCAAGGCCATGAAGATCACAGCCGATGACTTGATCGCTCTGAAGGTCGTTGATCGCGTCATCGTCGAGCCGGTCGGCGGGGCGCACGCCGACCCGGCCCTGGCGATCAGTCTGGTCGGCGATGCGGTGGAGGCGGAATTGCAGGCGCTCATGTCGCTGTCGGCCGCCGCGCTGCGTGAGCAGCGGGCGGAACGGTTTTACGCCATCGGGCGACCGTAACAATGAAAGCTCAAGACCTTCCTCCCCATGCTGGGACGGGAAGGCTGCTCAAATTCTAGTGTTGGCTTTCCGGCATGCGCACAATCAGGCCTTCGACCTCATCGCTGACCTTGATCTGGCAGGAGAGGCGCGAATTAGCCTCGACATTCTCGGCGAAGTCCAGCATCGACTTTTCCATCTCGGACGGCGTGCCGACCTTGTCCTTCCAGGCGGCGTCCACATAGACGTGGCAGGTGGCGCAGGCGCAGGCCCCGCCGCAGTCGGCGTCGATGCCCGGCACATTGTTTTTGACGGCGCCCTCCATGACCGAGAGGCCGTTCTTCACGTCGATGACGTGTTCGGCGCCGTTGTGTTCGACGTATGTAACCTTCGCCATGGACTCCCCGCGAAACGACTTTTCAGGCGGCGACCTCTTTCATGGAAACGGTCACATCCGCAAGCCTTGCGCGCGATATTGGCCTGCTTTGCGCGATCAACTGACGTCCGGCCATGAACTCCGCCGGCGCATTCACCGCTTCAACAGCCTGGATGATGTCGCCGGCCAGGTGGAAGACCGCGAATTTCGCCGTCGTGGGATCGCCGCGGACGAGGATATCATCGACATCGAACGGGATGCCGGCGAACTGGTATTTCAGGTCATATTGATCGGACCAGTTCCAGGTAACCTCCGGGGTCGGCGGCGGGCGGCCCGTGATCGCCGCGGCGGCCTGCCGGGCCTGTTCGAGGGCGTTTGCCACGCTCTCCAGACGGAATCTGCGATGGTAGTGGGGCAGGGGTCGGTGGCTGACGTCGCCGATCGCGAAGATGTTCGGATCGGAGGTGCGAGCCTCCAGGTTCACGGCGATGCCCCCGGCGCAATCCAGACCCGCCGCCCGCGCGATCTCGTCATTGGGCGGCGCGCCGACGCCGATCAGCACGGCGTCGCAGGCGATCACCCGACCGTCGGCCAGCGCGACCCCGGTGACCCGGCCCGCTTCGCCGGTCAGGTGTTCCACGATGGCGCCGACCTCGAAGGCGACGCCTCGGACGCGATGGTAGTCGGTGAAGAAGGTCGACAACACCTCGCAGGCGACGCGGGCCAGGATGCGCGACTCCCGCTCGATGACCACCGCTTCGGCGCCCAGGGCGCGGGCTGAGGCCGCCGCTTCCAGCCCGATATAGCCGCCGCCGATCACCGCCAGGCGTTTGCCGGGCCGCAAGGCCGCCTTCAGCCCTTCGGCGTCGGCCGCCGAGCGCAAGGTCATCACCCCGCGAAGATCGGCGCCGGGGATCGGCAACGACCGGGCGCGGGCGCCGGTGGCGATGATCAACGTATCATAGGCATAGGTTCGGCCATCGGCGAGGCGGACGGATCGTTCGGTCCGCGCGATCGACTCCACGCGCGCGCCCATGATCAATTCGATGCCCACCTCCTCGTAGAAGGTCGGCGGTTTAAGCGCGAGGCTGTCGGCATCCGCCTCGCCCTTGAGCCAGGCCTTGGACAGGGGAGGACGTTGATAGGGAGCGATCGGCTCGTCGCCGATCAGGGTGATCGGACCCTGATAGCTGTACTGCCGCAGCAGGGCCGCCACCGTGCCGCCGGCGTGGCCCGCGCCGATGATGACAACGGTTCTCTTGGGCGGGCTCATTGTGGATGAATGGCGATAAATAGCGATACGGTCAACGGATGGCGATCGTGGAATATTTGATAAACGGTATCAGTCGCCGTATGAGTGAAATGCGAAAAATGGCGGCATTCCCGCCGGTTAGCGTGAGCGGTGACGGCTTGGACAAATCGCTGGCGAACGCGTCCATGCTTCGCATCATTGAGGGGTTTTTGGAACGCGTCGGCGGGACCCGACGGCTGCTGTTGTCGGAAGGGCTAAGAGCCAGGCTCGCGGACACGCTTATCGCCCCGCGCGGTATCGACCTTAACGTCGCCCTCGTCGCCCTCGTCGCCAGCTTCGGCGACTGTCACCGCTTCGAACGGTGGCATGGATTGAGGTTGGTGGGATGAAGGTTCCCGCCGTTGACTCTCGTCCGCCTCGGGTCGGGGTCCGCGCGGCTCATTCCGCCGATCGCAGGCTGCTCGAAGGCCTGTTGCAATTCTATATTTACGACTTTTCGGAAATGCAGCCGGCCGACTCCCCCGATTTCGAGTTCAACCCGCGCGGCGGTTTTGAGCCGTTTTCCGATCTGGACGACTATTGGCGCCGGGAAGGCTTTCACCCGTTGATCATCGCGGTGGATGAGCGGCCGGCCGGGTTCGCCCTGATCAACACCCACTCGCACCGCGGCGGCGCGGTCGAGCGCAATATCGGCGAATTCTTCGTCGCGAGAAAATATCGGCGTCGCGGGGTGGCGACCCTGGCCGTTCATCAGATCCTGGCGCGGCTGCCCGGTCGCTGGGAGGTTGCGGTGGCGGCGCGCAATGCCGCCGCGCTGCGCTTCTGGCCGGCGGCGATCTCAGCGGCCCCGAATGTAACCGCGCTGACCCGTCGGGAAGGTGACGGCGAACAGTGGCGCGGGCCGATCTGGTGTTTCAACGCCGCCTGAACAGGGCCAGGATGAGCCCTAGATCACCCGGTCCACCAGCATCCCTTTGATCCCGGCGATCGCCTCGGCGGGGTTGAGGCCCTTGGGACAGACCTGGGCGCAATTCATGATGGTATGGCAACGATACAGCTTGAACGGATCCTCCAGGGCGTCCAGGCGCTCGCCTGTCGCCTCGTCGCGGCTATCGAGTAGCCAGCGGCGGGCCTGCAACAGGGTGGCGGGGCCGAGATATTTCTCGCCGTTCCACCAATAACTCGGGCAGGCGGTGCTGCAACAGGCGCACAGGATGCACTCATAGAGGCCGTCCAGCTTGGCGCGGTCCTCCTCGGACTGGCGCCATTCCGTCTGGGGTTCGGGAGTGGTGGTGTGCAGCCAGGGCTCGATCGAGGCGTATTGCGCGTAGAACAGGGTCAGGTCGGCCACCAGGTCCTTGACTACCGGCAGGTGCGGCAGGGGCGAGATCTGCACGTCCTTGCCGGGAACCTCCTCCCAGCCATGCGTGCAGGCCAGGGTGTTGCGCCCACCGATATTCATGGCGCACGAGCCGCACACCCCTTCGCGGCAGGAGCGGCGGAAGGCCAGGGTCGAGTCGATGGTGTCCTTGATATGGATCAGTGCGTCGAGCACCATCGGACCCACGGCATCCACGTCGATATCATAGGTGTCCCAGACGGGATTGCCCTCGCCTTCGGGGTTCCAGCGATAGACCTTGAAGGTCTTGATCGTCTTGGCGCCGGCGGGCGCCGGATAATGGC
>JAYUBD010000592.1:0-3472 GCA_043740995.1 Caulobacteraceae bacterium
CGCCCTCGCGATCGGCATCCCGGTGTTCGACACCGAGGCGATGATCGTGGACGATGATGGTCGGCCGGCGCCGGTGGGCCAGTCTGGGGAAGTGTGGATGCGCGGCCCGCAAATCATGGGCGGATATTTGAATAAACCGGACCAAACCGCCGAAGCGCTGGTGGATGGCTGGATGCGCTCGGGCGACGTGGGCTTCATGGATGAAGCCGGTTGGTTTTACCTGATTGATCGCAAGAAGGACATGATCAGCGCCTCGGGTTTCAAGGTCTGGCCGCGTGAGGTGGAGGATGTACTGATCGCCCATCCGGCGGTCCGCGAGGCTGCGGTGGTGGGTGAGCCCGACCCCTACCGCGGTGAGACGGTGAAGGCCTTTATCTCCTTCATGCCGGGCGCGACGGTCGGACTCGATGTTATTCACGCTCACTGTCGTGAGCGGCTGGCCAGCTATAAATGCCCGCGCCGGATTGAGGTGCTGGCGGAAATACCCAAGACCCTAACCGGGAAAATCCAGCGCGCGGCGCTACGCGAACCCTAACGCAAGAACCCAAGAGTCTAAGGCGCTTTGGGCGGCGGTGCGGCTTGTTTTATGCGTTGCCCGGCATTCTCCAGAGCACTGCCCGTCGTGTCCGCGACGCGATGGGTGGCTTCCGCGGTCGTGTCCGCGGTGTTGGCGATCTGCCGGTCGATCGCCGCGCCGCCTCCGGTGAACGACCCTTCGCGATAAGCCAGGTAGAGCAGGGCCGCGCCCGCGAACGCCACGATTACCAGGAAAAGGCGGAGCAAAGGAAAGCCATGTTTGCGATGCCGCTCATCACGGCGGCCTTCGCGATAGGCATCGCGCGTCATTTTGTCGGGAGTCCTGAGCGGATGCGGGTGGCGAACCTCTTCGTCGCGCCGTCCGTCTTCATAAACCTGATGCAGCGCCGTCGGGCCTTCGGCGGCTGTATTGTCATCGGTGCGATCAACCACTCTCATGGCGACTTCTCCTGCGGGACGCTCCTAGATGGAACGGCGGGGCGGCGAACCGGTTCCCTGTCGCCAGGGCGGGCCCGCGGCGGCGTTACTCCCCCGCCAGCGTCGCCAGGTGCCGCTCATGCGCCGCCTGGTCGATCCGATAGAATTGCAGCACGGCGATCGCCAGGCCGCTCATCACCGCGGCGATCGGCAAATAGATCAAGCCAAGCTTGTGCAACAGCGCCGGAGCGACCGAGCCCTGTTGGGCGTGGGCGGGGAAGTGGACGATGGTGATGATCAGGCCGCCGACGAACGCCCCCACGCCGCCGCTGATCTTAGGGATCAGGCCGTTGGCGGCGAACAACAGCCCTTCGGAGCGCTCGCCCGAGCGCACCGCGTCCTCCTCGACCACGTCGGCGACCATGGAAGTGATGATGATCGAGCCCATCAGGCTCAACAGGCCGCTGACAAAGGCGTCCACCAACAGAATGGGGATCAACCAGGGGGAGCCGCTGGCCGGCATCAGGTCGATCAGGCGAAGGGAGATCGGAATCAGCGACACCACCAGCGAAACGGCGAACACCGCGATCATCGTCGGCTTCTTGCCGAAGCGGCGCGAGGCGACCGGCGCCAGGACCGTTCCGGCCAGGGTCGCGGGAACCAGGACCAGCACCAGGCCAGCGAGGTATTGCGGCGGCAGGCCCCAGAAATACAAGTAGAGATAAGGACCCATCACCGTGGTGATCCCGCCGCCAACCCCGGAAATCAGGCCGGACAACATCAAGACCGTCAGCGAACGATTGGTCAAAGTAGCCAGCACCTCGCGGATGGCGGCGACCGCCCCGATCTTGCGCACGGGTGGAAGGCTCAAGGTCGGGATCAATCGATGAGTCGCCAGGGATGAGCCCAGCATCGAGACCAGTATGGCGACCGCGGCGATGCTTCCCCATTGCGAATAGCCGGCGCGATTGAGGATGCCGAGCGGGTGATTGGCGTCGTGGCGCAGGAACACCAGGTTGAGCAGCGCGATCATCACGCCGGCCCCCGCCGAGCCCAGCAACCAGCGATAGGCGATCAGGATGGTGCGCTCATGATAGTCGGGGGCAAGCTCGGGCGCCAAGGCGGTGCTGGGAATCTCGTACATCGCGGTAAAGAACCGCACGACCAGCAGCGTCAGCAGCATGTAGATAAACAGCGCCCCGGCCGGCCAGGCGGTGGGTGGGCTCCACAGGGCGTAAAAGGCCAGCGAGCAGGGGATCGCCGCAGCATACATGAACGGGTGTCGCCGTCCCCAACGGGTGCGCGTCGTATCCGACCATCGGCCCAATAGCGGATCGGCGAGTGCATCGACCACCTGCGAGACCATGATCGCGGTCCCGACCAGCAAGGCGGGCACGCCCATCACGATAAACAGATATTGGGTGATCACCGCCGTCGACAGCGCCTGGCCACCCACGCCGAACGCCACCGCGCCCAGACCATAGGAGAGCTTGGTGATAAAGCTCAACCGGCGCGCGACCGGCGCCGTGGAACTCACGCCCAGAACTTCCGCATCTCCGCTCGGGGATCGTTTTCGACACGCATGTCGGCGGCGAACATCATCGTCGCCCTCTGGCCGGGATCATAGGCGGGCCAGTGGGGAATGCCGTCATGGTTCGGATCTCCGGTCTTGGCGAAGGCGAGCCAGGCGCCGGCCAGACGATCGGCCATCAGACGGCCAGGCGTGCTGCCCGCCCCACAGATCGGCGCGCGCACATTGTGAAATGAGGCGTCCACGTCATGGCCATGCACGGCGCCGAACTTGCCGTCGAAAGCGGGGGTCGCCCATTCCCAGATATACATCCAGGTCGCCGCGCGGCCCAGCGCCGCGCGGCGTTCGCCCTGGATGATGGCGTTCTTGCGGGCCGTGGAGTCGGTGATGGCCTGGGCCTGGATCAGATAGGGCGTTCGCCCGGGATTCGCGGCCTGATAGAGCGCGGTCACCCGGTCGGCGTCGGTAGGACTAAGCTTGGCGATCACCGCCTTTAGACCCGCAGGGTCAAGGTCGAAATTGGTGAGGCGCAGGGCGGCGTCCTCCAGGGTCGTGGAGATGATCACCGGGATGTCCGCGGATTCCGCCGGCGCGGCGGGATCGAAAGGATGGTGCGGCAGGGTCGCGCCGCCGATCACCGGCGAGAAGTTGGCCCCCTTGGCCGTGGCCGCGATCTGCGCCTCGAGGATAGCCTGCCAGGGCAGGGTCTGAATATCGGCCACTCGGCTGGCGGGAAGCCCAAGCTCGGCGAGCAGCAGCGCGGCGCTCTTGGCCCCCTGCTCCGGCGTCTGGTGGCGCAGGGTCGAGCCGGACTGGATGGCGGCCCGGTGAAACAGGCCACGGGCCGAGGGTGTCGCCAGCAGGGTCGAAGTCTTTGATCCGCCACCCGACTGGCCGAAGATCATCACCCGGCCCGGATCCCCGCCAAACGCCACGATATTCTCGCGGACCCATTCGAGCGACGCCACCATGTCCCGCACACCGCAG
>JAYUBD010000593.1:0-3464 GCA_043740995.1 Caulobacteraceae bacterium
CCTTCAGCAATTCAATGGCGCCATCGTCAATATGGGTGACCAGGCGCGGCATGACGTAGAAGTCGGCGTCATCGCCTTCGTCTTCCTTGGCGAGGGCGCCGGGCGGCAGGTTTTCGACATCTGGTTTCGCGGTCATGCCGACCCGTCTACAAGGTCCCGCCGCCGTCCGCGGCGCCTTACCGGTTTAGATGGAAGCCCTCGATGAAGCTTTATCACTGCCAAGGCTCGCGCTCGCTCCGCGCTCTGTGGGCTCTGGAGGAACTGGGCGTGGACTATGAATTGATCACCATGCCCTTCCCGCCCCGCCTGGCGTTTCCGGGCTATCTGCAAATCAATCCCCTGGGCACGGTCCCGACCTTTATCGACGGCGGCGTCACCATGACCGAGTCATCCGGCATCTGCCACTATTTGGCGGAGAAGACCGGGCCCGGCCCGTTGCGGGTCGATCCCGCCGAGCCCGCCTATGGCGACTATATCAACTGGCTGTTTCGCAGCGACGCGACCCTCACCTTCCCGCAGACCATCGTCCTGCGATACACCCGACTGGAGCCCCCGGAACGCCGCATCGCCCAGGCCGCCGAAGACTATGGAATCTGGTACCTGTCCCGCCTGCGCAGCGTGGAGGCCGCGCTGGAGGGGCGCGACTATCTCTGCGCCGACCGCTTCACGATGGCGGATATTGTCGTTCACTATGCCCTGTATCTGGGACGCACCTTGGGGCTGGACGCCCGCTATCGACCCAATTGCCTGCGCTATCTGGACCGGCTGATGGAGCGACCGGCTTTTCAGCGGGCGCTGGGCAAATAGAGGTCGTGGATCGTCAAGAGGTGCCGACCACACCGCCATCGCAGGCGATGGTCTGGCCAACCACATAGTCACCGGCCCTGGAACACAGGAAGATCGCCAGGCCGGCGATGTCCTGCGGCGTGCCGACCCGGCCCGTGGGGTTGCCCCGGCCCACGCCGCTCCAATCGGCTTCCTCGGCGGCGCCTTCCAGACCGACGCCGCTGGCCAGCATCTTGGTTGGGAAGGGTCCCGGCGCAATGGCGTTGAAATGGATGTGTTCCTTGGTCAGGTGCGCGGCCATGAAGCGGGTCAGGTGATGCACCGCCGCCTTGGAGGCGCCGTAGGAAAACGTATCGAAGATGGCGCTCTTCAAGCCGTCGATCGACCCGATATTGACCACCCGCGAGGGCTGCTCGGCGCTGGCGGCCGCGCGAAGCAGGGGCAATAGCTTTTGGGTGAGGAAGAAGACGCCTTTCACATTGGTGTCCATCACCTTGTCCCAGCCGATTTCCGGGAAGCTCTCCAACGGCGCGCCCCAGGCGACACCGGCATTGTTGACCAGGATATCGAGGCGGGTCTCGCGCTCGGACAGCCGTTTGGCCAGGCTCTCGATACCGGTCATTTGCGAGGTGTCGGCCGGCAGCGAAATGCACTCGCCGCCATAGGTTTCGCTGAGCCGCTTGGCGGTGGCGTCGCACACATCCGTCTTGCGCGACGAGATATAGACCTTGGCTCCGTTCGCCAGGAAGCCGGCGGCGATCATCTCGCCGATGCCGCGCGAGCCGCCGGTGACCAGAGCGGTCTTGCCCTTGATCGAAAACAGATCGTCAAACTGCGTCGGCATGCCGCGCCTCCCTGAATGTTGCGAGCCCGACCGAGAATACGCCGCAGTCTTTGACGCGGCGGAGCGGAGCGTCGCAAGGCACATGGACGAACCGGCGGTTCCGCGCTAGCCCCACGATCGAAATGATTTTGAAAGAGAACCGATGATTACACGCAGCGAGGCGCTTATCGAACTGACGGGGGCGGACCAGCCCTATGAGCTGATCGAGGTGGATATGTTCGGCCGCCGCTGCCGCGCCTTCAGGAACGCGCCGCCCAGCTTGCGCGACCTCTATGCCGCCACGCGAAGCGACCTCACCTTCTTCGTCTATGAGGACGAACGCCTTACTTTCGAAGAGGTATGGCGCCGCTCGTGCCGACTGGCCCGGACTCTCGTCGAAACCCATGGGATCGCCAAGGGTGACCGCGTGGCGATCTCGATGCGCAACTATCCCGAATGGGTGATCGCCTTCAACGCCGCCACCTCGATCGGGGCCACGGTCGTGGCGATGAACGCTCTGTGGCAACCGCATGAAATGGACTATGGCCTGAAAGACAGTGGCGCGCGCCTGCTGTTCGCTGACCAGGAACGCCTTGACCGTCTGGCCGACTGCACGGACCTGCCCGCCGGTCTGACGGTGATCGCGGTTCGGCCGGGCAAGCCCTTGGCGCCCGGCGTGCGCGCCTTTGAGGACCTGCTGGCCGGCGACGAGATTGACGCCATGCCCGCGGTCATGATCGCGCCCGACGACGACGCCATCATGCTCTATACCTCCGGTTCGACCGGCCATCCCAAGGGCGCGGTCTCCACGCATCGCAATGTGATCAGCGCCCTCTGGTCCTGGGAGGCGGAGGGCGCCGCTGCGGTGCGCACGGGCGCCGCCACCGCGCCGGTCGCCGATGCGCCGCAGGGCGCCACCCTGCTGGGCGTCCCGCTGTTTCATGTCACCGGCCTCCACGCGGTTCTGTTGATGAGCTATCGCGCTCAGCGCCGGGTGATTTCGATGTATCGCTGGAATCCGGAAAAGGCCGCCGAACTGATCGCGCGCGAGCGGATCACCTCGTTTGTGGCGCCCGCCGCGATGACCGGCGATCTGGTCAAGGTCGCGGCGAACACCCGCCATGATCTGAGTTCGCTGGCGGTGGTGGGCGGCGGCGGCGCTCCCCGCGCGCCCGATCAGGTGCGGGCCATCGACAAGGCCTTTGGCGCCGCGCGGCCCAATACCGGCTGGGGCATGACCGAGACCAATGCCATCGGCGCCGGCATCGGCGCTCAGGACTATGTGGATCACCCGGAGAGCTCGGGTCGCGCCGCCGTGGTGCTCGATCTGCGCGTTGTCGATGAGCACGGCGCCGAACTGCCGGCCATGCAGCGGGGGGAATTGCAGGTGCGCGGCGCCTCAGTCATTCGCGGCTATTGGAACCGGCCCGACGCCAATGCCGCGACGTTCGACGGTCACTGGCTGCGCACCGGTGATGTCGCCTATCTCGACGCCGAGGGTTTTGTCTACATCGTCGATCGCATCAAGGATCTGGTTATACGCGGCGGCGAAAACATTGGCTGCGGCACGGTGGAGGCGGCCCTGCTGGAGCATCCGGCGATCATTGAGGCCAGCGTCTATGGCGTTCCGGACGAACGCATGGGCGAGGAGGTGGGCGCCACCCTCTATGCCGAAGCCCCGATCAGTGAAACCGAATTGAGAGCGTACCTGGCGACCCGCCTGGCGCGCTTCGAGGTCCCGAGATATTTCCACATTGAGCAGGCGCCCCTGCCACGCATCGCCTCGGGAAAGATCTTCAAGCGCCAGCTCAAAGAGGAGGCCGCGGCCCGGCTCGCGGCGGCCTGAACAAATTCC
>JAYUBD010000594.1:0-3454 GCA_043740995.1 Caulobacteraceae bacterium
CGTGATCTGAGCGAGACGGGTCCTGCGCTGGTCATCGCCTCGCGCAACGACCTGATCGTGGGCGCGCCGGACGAGGCCGCCCTACCCGCCGGCTACCGAGTGGTGTGGATAGACGAGGCCGGCCACATGCCGCACCTGGAGCAGGCCGCGACCGTCAACGCCCTGCTGGCCGAAGCCATCAGCTAGCCCTGCAGGATCGCGTCCAGCTTGCCGTCGCGCAGCATCAGGATGATGTGGGAGATAAAGACCCTGAGCTTCACGCGGCGCGCCCGGTCGTCCCAGATGTCGCGGTTAACCAGCAGCCCTTCCATACCGGCGATGCAGAAGTCCATCGCCAGCTCGTAGTGGGCAATCTTGTCCTGCCATTCGGGGAACGCTGAGACCACCGTTTCGCGCTCGCTGCGGTCGTAATGTCGGGCTTTGGGCAAGAGGATGGAGCGCAGCTCCTCGTCGGTTCGTCCGGCCATCATCAATTCGAGATACGCGGTGAACTCGCGGGTGAGCAGGCTCTGCCAGTAGAGCTCAATGCCGGCGTGCTCACGGACCCGCTGCTCGTCAGTCAGATCGCGGATGCGGCCGATGAATCCCTCCAGGCGCTTATAGAAGGTGTAGTCGATGACCGCCGCGATCAGGTCCTGCTTGGTGGCGTAGTGGTGCAACATGGCGCCGCGCGAAATCTCGGCGGTCTGGGCGATCAGCTGGGTGGTCGTTTTGGCGTAGCCAAACTTCTCCAGGCAGTCGACGGCGGCTTCGAGGATGGCGATTCGGGTCTGGGCGCTCTTGCGCTGCTGCCATCCCTGACCGCTGGCCGCAAGGCCTTCCGGCTCCAGTTCCGCCAGGCGCGCGGCCGACTTACTCATGGGCTTTGTTCTCAAATGACTGCTCGCCCGAAACAGGCCCGCATGACGGTTTCTTATAGGCCCAATATCGTGCGCGCCAATATGTTGCGCTGCACCTCACTCGACCCGCCGTAGATGGAAGCCGCCCGGGTGTTCAAATATCGCGCAGTGGGGGTCAGAGCGTGGTCAGGTCCGATCGCCGGAACATTGGATCCGGACGACAGAGCAGTCCGCTGGTCGGCCCTGGCCCAAGTTCCGATCAGGGCCATGGTGAGTTCGGTCGCGCGTTGCATGGTCTCAGTTCCCTTCAGCTTCAGCATCGAGGCTGCGCTGTCGTCCACCGCCTTGCCCGTCGACAGGCCGGAGACCACGCGACGCTCGGTGAATTCCACCGCGTCTACCTCGATCTCCAGCGTCGCCAGTTCCGCCCGGAAATGCGGTTCGGCCAGCATCGCGGCGCCATTACCCGACAGCTCGGCGGCGGCGATCCGGCGGATTTGGCGCAGCATGCCTCTAAGCCTGGCAGCCATGGAACCGCCGCCGCGCTCGAACTGCAGCAGGTATTTGGCCACGCTCCAGCCGTCGTTTTCCGCCCCAACTCGATTGGCGACGGGAACCCGCACCTTGTCGAAGAACACCTGGTTCACCTCGTGTTCGCCGGCGAGGGTGACGATGGGGGTAACGGTGAGCCCGGGCGTGGCCATGTCCAAGAGCATGAAAGTGATGCCGGCCTGCGGCTTGCCTTCCGTGGCGGTGCGGACCAGCAGGAACATCCAGTTAGCGAAGTGGGCGTGGGTGGTCCATAGCTTGGCGCCCTCGATGATGTAGTCGTCACCGTCGCGCACCGCGCTGCATTTCAGCGAGGCCAGGTCAGAACCCGCCCCCGGCTCGGAATAGCCCTGGCACCAGTAATGCTCGCCTGAGAGGATGCGCGGCAGGAACATGGCCTTCTGCTCGGCCGTGCCGTAGCCCATCAGGACGGGTCCGCACATCTGCAGGCCCATGGCCGGCAGCGCTGGGGCGCCCGCCTCGGCAAGTTCCGAGTCGAAGATGTAGCGCTGCACGGTGGTAAAGCCGGCGCCGCCGTATTCCGCCGGCCAGGCCGGCGCCACCCAACCCTGCTCGAACAGGATGCGGTGCCAGCGGCGGTTGAGATCGGCGTCGGCGAAGACCCCGGCCTGGCGCGCGGCGGCGGCGCGCAACTCCGGGGTGAACGCCCGGTCAAGAAACGTTTGGACTGCGGCTCGGAAGGCCAGGTCATCCACCGACAACTCAATCTGCATGGAGACCTCCCTCGCCGGCTTTTTCGCTTGCACGCTTCGGCTCGACGAAGATTATAAGCCAGTCTGTAAAAAACAAGCCGTCCGGTTTTTAGCGGCGTCGATTAGGGAGATTGTCGTGGATCTGGGTCTCAAGGGAATGAAGGCCATTCTGGCGGGCGCCAGCAAGGGCATCGGCTTGGCTACCGCCAAGACGTTGGCGGCGGAAGGTTGCGACGTGGCGATCTGCGCGCGCGGTCAGGAGGGCGTCGACACCGCCGTCGCCGCGCTGAAGGCGCTGGGGGTCAATGCCAGCGGCGCGGCGGTGGACATGGCTGATGGCGAAGCCTACCGCGCCTGGGTGGCCAAGGCCGCCGACGGGCTGGGCGGCTGCGACATCTTCATCTCCTTCGCCTCCGCCGGCGGCGGGCCGGCCAGCGAGGAAAACTGGAAGAAGGTCTTCGACCTGGATCTCTTGGCGACCTTTCGCGGCGTCGAAGCCGCCATGCCCTATCTGGAGAAGTCCAAGGCCGGCTCGATCGTCGCGGTGGCTTCGACGGCGGCCCTGGAGGACTTCTTTGGGCCGCAGGCCTACAACGCCATGAAGGCGGCGGTGATCAACTACGCCTCGGCGCTCAGCCAGAAGCTCGCGCCCACGGGAATACGCGTCAACACGGTTTCACCCGGCCCGGTGTTCATCGAAGGCGGCGCCTGGGACATGATCAAGACCCACATGACGCCCCTCTACGAACAGACCATCAAGGCAGTGCCCATGGGCCGACTGGGGACGGGCGAAGAGGTCGCCCAGGCGATCGCCTTCATGGCTTCGCCCGCTTGCCCGTTCATGACCGGGACCAACGTCGTCATAGACGGCGGCATCACCAAGCGCGTGCAGTACTAGGTCGCCGGCGATGGCGAACGACCTGAAGACCCGTCTGAACTGCGTGCTGGTGGCGGGCGGCAAGTACCATGACATCGATTTCGCCAGGCTGGAGCTCTTGAAGCTGCTGGCCGAGGACGATCGCATGCGCGTGCGGGTATTTGAGGATTATTCGAACCTCGATGCCCTCGCCAAAGCCGACATCCTGGTCAGTTACACCTGCGACGTCGTCCCCGCCCTGCACGAGCAGGAGGCGCTTCGCGCGTTCGTCGAGCGCGGCGGGCGCTGGTACGCCCTGCACGGCACCAATTCGATCCTGCGCTTCCTCGCCGACGGGCGGGTCGACAGTCCGCGCTGGGCGCCCCATTTCATGGAGACGCTGGGGTCGATGTTTATCGCTCACCCACCAATTGCCCCCTATCGCGTCACCGTCGCCGACCCGGGCCATCCCCTGGTCGATGGGGGGGGGCCCATAC
>JAYUBD010000595.1:0-3450 GCA_043740995.1 Caulobacteraceae bacterium
CATGCGTCGCGCCGACCGTCTGTTCCAGATCATCCAGGTGCTCAGGCGCTCGCGCCGGCCGGTGACCGCCGAGGCGATGGCCGAGGAGCTGGAGACCTCCAAGCGCACGATCTACCGCGACATCGCCGACCTGATGGCCCAGCGCGCGCCGATCCGCGGCGAGGCGGGGGTGGGCTACGTCCTGGACGACGGCTTCGACATGCCGCCCCTGATGCTGACCGCCGACGAGGTGGAAGCCTGCGTGCTGGGCGCCCAGCTGGTCGCGCGCCAGGGCGACCCGGCGCTGGCGCGCGCCGCCGAGGACCTGGTGGCCAAGATCCGCACCGTGGCGCCGGAGCACCTGCGGCTGCTCGCCCTGGAGCCCGCCACGCGCGTGGCCCCCAACTGGCGCATGATCCCCGACACCTTGGACATGGCCGCGCTGCGCCTGGCGATCCGCGGGGGACGCAAGGTGCGGCTGATCTATCGCGACGAGGCCGAGCGTGAGACCGAGCGGATCGTCTGGCCCTTCGCCATCGGCTACCATGAGACCGTGCGGCTGGTGGTCGCCTGGTGCGAGCTGCGCGCCGATTTCCGCAGCTTCCGCACCGACCGGGTGAGCGAGGCGGCCTTCCTCGACGACCGCTATCCCGAACGCCCCGCCATGCTGCGGGCCCGCTGGCGCAAGCTCTGGGCCGCCAATTCCGAGGCCATGGGCGCCAGGATGCGACCCCCGGCGGCGTAGGGGGAAAACAGATGTCCGGTCCCTATCGTCCTAGGACGGCGCGGCGTCGGCGTTGCTGAAGACGATGGTCACCCGAGATCCTTCGCCAGGCGCAGATTGAATTTCGATGTGAGCCTTGGCGTTTTGCTGGAGGGAGCGGACAATCAGGGCAGAAAGCTTGCCTGGCCTGGGCCAGGTGACGCCGACCGGGAGACCTACGCCGTCATCGGCCACCACAACCCGGCAGCCTGAAGGCAGGTTCATGCACTCCAGGCTGATGACGCCGCCGTCGCGGCCGACAAAGGCGTGTTTCAAGGCGTTGGTCATCAATTCGTTGACGACCAGACCGGCCGGCATGGCGACGTCGATCGAGACTGGCCAGGTGTCCACCTTCAGTTCCAGCCGAACGCCTTCCAGGGCGTGGGCCCGCATCACCGCTGAGGCGATTTCGCTGAGATAGATACCTAAATCCACGGCGCCGTCGGCGCTGGACTCGCCCAGGGCGCGATAGAGCAAGCCGAGCGCCTCGACCCGCCCCGCGAGCCTGTCAAAGCCCTCGCCCAGAGAGCGGTCAGACACCCCCTTGGCCTCCACCCGGATGAGGGCGGTGATCATCTGCAGGTTGTTCTTTACCCGATGCTGCAGTTCACGAAGCTGCGTGTCCTTCTCCAGGACCTGTTGCTGCAATTCGTCCAGGATGGAGCCGTCGCGCGCGGCCACTTCCACGAGGGCGACCAGACGGAACAGCGGCTTGCCATCCTCATCCTCAATAATGTTCGACCAAGCGTCCACCGTGCGCGGCGTTTCCCCACGAGACAGCGTGAACGCTCCGACGTAGTCGCGCTCTTCGACCAGAACCTCGCTCAGCGCCCGAGGGTCTTCCGGCGCGTTCTGCCGTCCCGGCAGGCGATCCCAACGCCCGCCGACAAGCTCGCGGCTGGTTTCGCCTGTCAGGCGTTCAAATGCGTCGTTGGCGTAGACGATCCGCTCGGCTGTCTCCAGCTTTGAGACGGCGATCGCGACGGGGACCTGATCCAGAAACTGCCGGAACTGCTCGCTCTCAAGAGCTTCTGCCAGAGCAGCACTCTCCAGCAACTGTCCGACGTCGCTCGGAGGCTCATCTGACCCCATGATGTCTACCCTGAGTTCGCGGCGTTGCGCGCCAGACCTCTGTGTATTCGCAATTCACGGCCCAACGAACCCCCTGCGGCAAACGCCGAAGGTCCGCTATGACATAACCGACGGCGCCGCCTGTGGCGCCTTGGCGCGCTTCGCGCCGTCACCGGCTTTTTCGCCTAAGGGAGCACCCGTGCCGCGCCTGATCCTCTCGGCCGCCATCATGGCCCTCTGCGCCTGGACCTCATATGCGCGAGCTGAGGGGGTAGCGCTGACATTCGACGATCTCCCGACGATGGCCTTGACCGGGGACGCGTCCTACGCCGACGTCACCACCAGGAGATTGCTGCACGGACTGCGCCGGCATCACTTTCCAGCGACCGGATTTGTCATAGGGGAAAGGTTGGAGGGAGCGGGGGGCGTGGCGCACACTTCGCTGGTGAAGCGGTGGGCGGCGGCGGGAATGGTGCTCGGCAACCACACCTACTCTCACATCTCGCTCAACAAGACGCCCGTCGATCAATACATCGCCGACGTCGAGCGCGCAGATACCGTCCTGCGGTCCCTCGTCACCACCGATCGCGCTCCCTTGGCATGGTTCCGCCATCCCTATCTGGAAACCGGCCTCACGATTGAAGACCGCCGCGCGTTCGAAGGCTGGCTCGCGGCGCACGGCTATCGCGTTGCGCCCGTGACGATGGAGAATGCCGACTACGTGTTCGCGCTGCCCTACGACGACGCCATCCGGCGCCACGACCGTGCCGGTGCGCTGCGGATTAAGCGCGCCTACCTCGACCACACCGCAAAGGCCGTCGCCTGGTACCGGATGGCGGCGGTCGGACTCCTCGGCCGACGCCCCTCCTTCGTGTTCCTGCTACACGCCACCCGTCTGAACGCGGACGTCCTGGACCAGCTGTCCGACATCCTGCGCCGCAATGACCTGCAGGTCCTCGGATTGGATCGCGCCATGGCGGACCCGGCCTACCGGATTGCCGATGGCTACGCCGGGCCGGACGGAGACGAATGGTTGAGCCGCTGGTCGCGCACCCTCAAGAAGGATCTTCCCTGGAGCAGCTTTCCAGAGCCGCCGGCGGACATCGTCACGGCGAATGACCGGCTCGACACCAGCCCCTGACCCCGGGCCGTCTGAGTTTATACACAGCCTCGGTCAACAGCGGACGTAAGCTCCCGCCGGGGAGCGGACATCAAATTCAGCTCTCAGTGTTGGCTTTCGGGAGAGGGGCCAGAGTCCGCTGTGGCGCAAAGCGGCGGTTGGTTCAGGGCCCTGAGGTTCGTTCTGGTTCCTGTGTTGTTCTTGCCTCCAAGAGGCTCCGCCTATGCCACCCATGTGAAGCTGGGCCAACTCCGTTGGACCGCCGGGATGCTGGCCCCGCGAAAGTATGGCCGCACCAAGCCCGTGGAGGCCGATGTGCCGGCGCAGGTGCAGACCGTGCTGCTGCGCCACTTCAAGATCGAGCGGCACCCGGAGACCGGGCAGCGGCGGGTGGTGGGCTATACGCCCGATCCCAAGACCATGATGCCACGGCTGGACGCGGAGGGGCCGTGGGGACGGCTGCCGAACGTGGCGGACCTGTCGGACGAGGGGCGCGCGGCGCGGGCGGTTGAGATCG
>JAYUBD010000596.1:0-3450 GCA_043740995.1 Caulobacteraceae bacterium
GCCCGCGGGAAACGACTGCTCACGGCTGCCTCTCATCAGTTGTCGCGCCCACGCCCAAGGCCTCTTGCATGGGATGAGGACCAGGCCTAGCCGGCCGTCCCGGGGCCGATGACGCTGGCGACTTCGGTCACCGAATCCGCGGGGAAGCCTCCTTCCCGGGCGTGCTGATAGACGGTCTCGGCGTCGGGGGCCTCATGGATGCAGTAGAACTTGTCGCCGGCCACATAGCTGGCTTCCCAGTGGTAAGGGACGCCAAGGCCGGCCACGACGCTGTTCGATTTCGCCGCGATCTGCTGCAGCTCGACCTCGCTGAGCCTGCTGGCGCCGGGAATATTCCGTTCAATGATGTACCTGGGCATCGGGGTTCTCCGGGTGTGAGAGGTTTCCGCGCCACCAAGGTCTGAGCGTGGCCGCGGTGAGGATAGGGAAGCCGCGATCAGCGGCTGGCGAACTGCGCCGTGGCTTCCAGGCGGGCGCGTTCCATCTGCGGCCGGGCGCCCTCGATCGCGATGGTGCGGCACTTCTCATAGGCTGCGCGCTGGCTGAAGGCACGGATGTACGGCTCCGGGCCGCAGACCTTGGAGGCCGCGCGCTCAACGCGCTGGACGAGGATCTTCTGGCCGGCCGCGTGGCCGACATCGAGGTCGGCGTAGCGCACGGTGACCTGCATGCCGTCCGCTAGGGTCAAGGCGGCGGCGGGGGCGGCAGATGCGAGCAGGCTCGTGGCGGTCAGGGCGAGGGCGACGAGGCGGGAGTTCAAAGCGTTGGTCATTTGGTCTTCCTTTGCTGGCCGGCGGCCGCTGGGGTCCGTCCGGGATGGCTTCGATGACCCTAAATTCCGCCCCACCGGGCCGCGCCGAAAGGACCCCATCCCGATCAAAAACCGATCAAAAGCCGATCATCGCCGCCGCTTCCCGGCGTCTCGGTGGGCGTGTAGTTTCGCGAAGGGTTCTGCGACGAGGAACACGCGCGCGATGGACGATGGCCCCGCTACGGCTGCTGAAGACGGCAAGTCGGCGCGCCGGCCGGTCCAACTTGCCCGCGAGCCATCACGCCGGCTCGGATCGCTGCTGATCGAACCCGCCGTACGCCGGATCAGCCGCGTGGGCGGGGAGGAAGCGTTCGTCCAGCCGAGAATCATGCAGGTTCTGGTGGCCCTGCTGCGCGCCAACGGTCAGATTCTGACCCGCGACGACCTCATCGCCAGCTGCTGGGACGGGGTCATCGTGGGAGACGACGCCATCAACCGGGCGCTGGGGCTTTTGCGCCGCCTGGGCGAAGGCGTGGGGCGGGACAGCTTCCAGATCGAGACAATCAACAAGGTAGGCTACCGCCTGCTCACGACGGAAACGTCCGAGAGCCAGATGGGCGCGGCGGGGCCGGAGGCTGACAGCGCAGCCGGCGCTGGCGACAGCCGACCTCGGATCTGCGTCCTGCCCTTCGCCAACTTGAGCGGTGACAGCGAGCAAGAGTATTTCAGCGACGGGATCAGCGAAGACATCATCACCGATCTGAGCAAGGTCTCCGCACTGCTGGTTGTCTCCCGCAACAAGGCCTTCGCCTTCAAGGGTCAGAATATCGACGTTACTCAGATAGCGGTCCAGCTAAACGTCCGTCACCTTTTGGAGGGAAGTGTCCGCAAGGCCGGCAATCGCGTCAGGATAACAGCGCAACTGATCGATGGCGCGACCGGCGATCATCTTTGGGCGGAGCGATATGACCGAGAGCTCGAAGATATCTTCCTGCTCCAGGACGAAATCTCCCAGGCCATTGTCGACGCTCTCAAACTGAAGTTGCTGCCGGAAGAGAAGCAGGCCATCGCCCAGCGCGGCACCGATGACGTCGAAGCCTACAACCTCTACCTCATGGCCCGGCAGTACCTGGTCAGCGGCAACCAGGGAAATCCAAACGCCGGGGAGACGATTATTCGCCTTTGCACAAAGGCCACGGACATTGACCCAGGCTACGCCAGGGCGTGGGCCCTGCTCGCTCATGCGCAAACGTCCCTGCGCCTTGCCGGCAGCAAGCTGGATGACGGCCTGGAGTCTGCGGAAAAGGCGCTCTCGCTCGACTTCGGATTGGCCGAGGCGCACGCCATAAGGGCCAGGCATATGTTCCTGCAGGACCGCCGCGAAGAGGCGTCCAGCGAGATCGAAATGGCGCTTCGCCTCGATCCTGAGTCCTATGAAGTCAACGAAAGCGCCGGCCTGTTGGCCTTGAAGGAAAAGCGCTACCAGCTTGCGATCAGATACTATGAGAAAGCGGCGGCGCTCTATGAAACATCCGTCAACGTCATGGGGATGCTGATCAGTTGCTATGCAGCTCTCGGCGATGCCCCGGGCCTACGCCGGGCTGCCCAGATTACCCTTGAGCGCGCTGAGAAGGCCCTGTCGCGGGATCAGTACAACGGAACGGCGATGGGTTTCGGCGCAAGCGCCCTGGTCGTGCTCGGAGAGACGGATCGGGCCCGCGATTGGATAGACCGGGCGTTGCTGATCGACCCGGCCAACGACAACATGCGCTACAATTTCGCCTGCTCTCTGGCCGCCCACCTTGGGGATACCGACGGTGCTATCGATCTGCTGGAGCCGTTCTTCGACACCGCGAAATCGGGCGATTTGCACCACGCCAGGCTCGACCCGGACCTGGACAGCATCCGCAGCGACCCAAGGGTCGTGCGCATGTTCAATGCGGCCCAGAGCCGTCTGGCCGCGGCAGATAACATCAAGACGTCCTAGTCCAGACCGAGCTCCGCCTTCGCCTTGCGGGTCAGCTTGGCGGCGATCAGCGAATGGGCCGTGGTCAGCCAGTCGGCGAGGTCGCTGTCCGGGGCGGCGTCGAGGTCGACGTTCACCCAGTGGCCCTTGGCGCAGTAGGGCGCCTGGCGGCCGGGGCCGTCCTCGGTCAGGACGACGAAGCCGATCGGACTGACCTTGAAGGAGATGCCTCCAGACAGGCCGCAGATCGCGAACACCTTGCCGCCGACCTTGTAGACATCCGAGCCGCCCCACTGGACGACGTTGGTCACCGCCGGCAGGCCCATGGCGATGGTCTCGACCTCTTCGCGGGTCATTGGGGGGTTCCTGGGTATCCCGATGCGCCCTGGGCCCGGCCGCACTGAACCATAAGCCGTCGAAGGTGGATTTACACCCATGTGGAGAGGCTGACGTAACGTCGATTTCGTGCCAGTCTCAGCCACGGACGGACAACGCTTTGGGGAGGTTCCTGAGATGCGCAGCGCATTGAAGGCCACACTGATCGGCGGCTGTATGGCCATTCTGGCCGGCGGAACCGCCTTCGCCACCGGCGGCGCCGGCGGCATGGGCGGGGGCAGCATGCAGCAGTCCGGCCGCGACGGCGACCTGCAGAGCAACACCTCCCGCTACGACCCGGCCACCGAATACGCCAAGGCGATCGCGGCGATGAAGGCCAACGACTACAAGGCCGCCG
>JAYUBD010000597.1:0-3424 GCA_043740995.1 Caulobacteraceae bacterium
GCCCGCATCCACCTTGAGGCGCAGCGCTGGCCCGATGGCGCGTATTGCCCTCATTGCGGCGAGTGCTCGGCGGTGACGCTGCTCGGCGGCAAATCCACCAAGCCCGGCACCTACATCTGCAAGTCCTGCCGCACGAAGTTCACCGTCACAGTTGGCACCGTGTTCGAGCGTTCGCACGTTGGCCTCGCCAAATGGATGCTGGCGTTCCGCATGATGGCGGCAGGCAAGAAAGGCGTCTCCGCTCACCAGCTCCACCGCTCGCTCGGCGTGACCTACAAGACCGCGTGGTTCATGGCCCACAGGATCAGGGAAGCCATGCGCCTCGATGCGCCTGAGCCCATGGGCGGCGAAGGCAAAGTGATCGAAGCCGATGAGGCGTATATCGGCGGTTCGGAGTCCAACAAGCACGCCAACAAGCGCAACAAGCACCGCGACCATTTGGGCGGCAAGCAAGCCGTTGTGACCCTGGTCGAGCGCGGCGGTCAGGCCCGTTCGTTCCACGTCGCCAACGTCACGTCCAAGACCCTGCGTTCGGTGATCGTCACCAACGCCAGCCGCAAGTCGCACCTGATGACCGATGGCGCCCGCATGTATCCCGCGATTGGCCGCGAGTTCGCTGGCTTCAGCGCCGTCGATCACTCAGCGGGCGAGTACGTCCGCCAGGGCCACCACCACTCGAACACGGTGGAAAACTACTTCTCGATCCTCAAGCGCGGCATCACCGGCACGTTCCACCGCGTCTCCGAAGCGCACCTCTCGCGCTATCTGGACGAGTTCGATTTCCGCTATTCCAACCGCGCCGACCACGGTGTCAGCGACACGATGCGCGCCGACCTGATGCTCAAGGGCTCGACCGGCAAGCGCCTCACCTATCGGCGGCCTAGTGAAGGCGCGCACGCGTAAGCAGAAGGCGCGCAAGATTCAGGCGAAGCGCAGGAGTGCTAGTTGACGCCCCGCACAGGCGGAACGTCCTGCACGTCAAGTACCACAGCGTCAGCGATCCCGTTACGGCGACGGCGGGCCTTCAGGTCTACGCGGACAGGCTTCTTTGCCCACTCGGCCTCCCGAATCTTGCGGCGGTGCTCATCGGAGATGAGGGCGTCCTGTAAGGACGCCGTGATTTCCTCCTGAGAGGTCACGTCGCGAAGCGCGACCCTAAAGCCGTCGGGAACCGTCGTGTCCACCCGTGCCACGCGATAGGTGCCCGAGACAGTGATGTCCTCAGACCGGCGACGGACGTTTTTGACGAGATCATTCGCGACCTCGCCGTCAATCTCGACGCCATTCACCACTGCACGGGACTCGTCGGCGATTGCCTTCAACAGTTCGTGCCTCGCCTCGTCCGCGACCTCTTGAGCCGCCCGCAGCGCGGGAACGCGCTGCATCGCGTTGGCCATAACCTCCATGCGCTTTGTGTCTTCCGCCGCCAAAGTCTGGAAGGCGCTCAGGACCTGCTCCTGGCCCTTTGCCCTTAGCTCTTCCTGTTTGGTGGTGGCGCGACCTTTCAGATACGACAAAAGGACCGCTGTGCTTCCGAAGATGACCGCGAGGCCTAGAATGGTGATGATCAGCTCGGTGCCGGTCATCTTCCCTATGGACGCCGTTCCCAGCGTCTCGAAAATCTTCGTAAGGTCGATTTCATATTTGCTGCTTCCGCCCTTGACCTCGACTCGGAATTCCAATCGCTCGCGCTCGGCGCGACTGAGGCGTGCCGTGGGCTTTCCACCCGTGACCGCCGAGTGGGCACGATAGATGGAATCCTGGAGTTCGATAAGAGCCCGCATCATTTGCGGTGAGATCGACCCCTCGATGGGGGTGTCGGGCAAATAGACCTCGACGTGGGGCCACCCCTTGAAGGCGACAACCGGTACAAGGTCTTTTGGCAGTTCACCCGCGAGTGCTTGCCGAAGGTAGGCCCACCCTTCGTCTTCGCTCTCGACGCGGATCGCTGACGCTTCTGGCACTGTGAATCCTCCCCCTAAGGGGGCGACCTTAGCGCGAGTTTTTGCTCTTTGCTTCCTTTTGCGGTGAAGCCGCCTTGTGCGGCTTGGGCGGCGTGATCACGAGGCGGTTAGCAGCCCCCGCCCCTTGTCGGAGATCACGTATCCGCTCGGCGCGCGGTGCGCCAATCCAAGCTCGACAAGGTTGTCCAGCTCGCGGGCGTGCATAGGCAACGCGGCTCCATCTTCGGCGAGCAACCAACGGAGCACCTGTTCGTGGGCGGGCGTGAGGGGCGGGGTCCTATGCGGCATTCGTGGCATCCTGAGCGCGTTGGCGATTCCTCGCTCAAACCGCTCTTGAGCGCCAGGTTCATCGGTAGGGGGCTTATCGGTCATGGCTGCGAAGAGACCTAAGAAGACGGTGCCGAAGATCAAGAACCCGCCCCAAGGGCCGAACCCTTGGGACGTGGCGCCCATCCTAGACCAAGGCGACCCGAACCCAGAAATGCTTTGGACCGCCGTTGGCCGCGCGCTGACAGGTTGGGAAAAGCTAGATCAGGTGCAGGCCCACATCTTCGGCATTCTGTGCGGCTCGCGGCTTGGCGCGGCGAGTACCGCATACGGAACCATCGTAGCGTCCAGCACCCGCGCCAGCATGGTCCTCGCGGCGGCAGAGGTTGTGCTGAAAGACGCCCCGTTGCTGTCGGCCACCACGATCAAAATGCTCGGCGATATCGGCAACCTTGGATCTCGCCGCAACGAAATCGCCCACGGCATAGTCAGCCACTACAAATCCAGCGAGCCGGACCCTGACCGCCCTGGGGGCCTGCGAGAGAAGGACAACGGCCACTTTCTCATGCCGCCGTCCTACGCCGTGAAATACCGAACCAAGAAGGCGTTGGCGTGGAACGCGCCGTTCACCCATCGGGGGAAATACGCCTACACCGCCGCTCAGGTGGACGAGTACGGGGGGCAATTCGCGAACTACTACGTCCGGCTCGTGCCGCTCATGTTCACGATTCAGGAGTGGTGCGACAAGACATGGCCGCCGCCAAAACCTGCGCCGCCAGACGCTCCGCCATTGGTCTGAGCCCTTCAAACCAAGGGCTGTCCTCAATGATATCGGCCGCCGCCTGCACCATGGCGTCGGTGATAGGTAGCCCGGCCTTGTCGCCCTCCTGGGCCACTGTCTGTCCTCAACGGTGAGGGCAGAAACACACTCTCTAGCTCGCCTTGGTAGATCGCCGGCCTGTCCGGCGAATCAGTGTCTCAGTTCGGGCGTTCCATCAAGTATATAACTGCCGGCTGTGGTCAAGAACAAAACAAGAACTCACGAGTCATCGGGCCAGCGGCGGCGCAGGCGATTGGAGAGCAACTCAGAAGATTGCGTAGCCGCCGTCGATCAGGAAGCTGTCGCCGGTGTGGAAGCGGGAGGCGTCGGAGGCCAGGTAGACGGCGATGCCGCCGAAGTCCTCCGGCTCGCC
>JAYUBD010000598.1:0-3415 GCA_043740995.1 Caulobacteraceae bacterium
GCAATGGCGCGGCGCTGTGGGTCACCGAACGCGGCGCGGCTGCGCGCCCGCCGCCGAACGACAAAAGGGCCGCGGCTGAGGCGCCGGCCCTTTCGCCATCCGCCACGGCGGCGTCCAGATCCAGGACCCCGGCTCCCGCTCCGGCGCTGTCCTGGTTTTGGCGGGGCGTCGTGGGAACGAAGGCGCCCAGGGGTTCACGCCAGTCGAGACCGCCCCCGGCCTGCATGTGCAGATGCACCACCGGTGTCTGCCCCCCCGACATGGCGATCAGATCACACCCCACATCGAAGGTGCGCCCGTGGGAGATGCGCGCGCCCGTGACAAACTTGGCCCCAAGGGCGGCGACCAGGACCGCCCCCTCTCGGCTGTCCACAATGGCGGCGATCTCAATGCCGGCCTCGGCCAGCGCCCGCGCCGTCACCTGCACCCGGTCATCCACACCGGCCACGACGGCGCGGGACCCGGCGCGGACGCCATAGCGGGCGGCATAGGTTCGCGCGGCGGTGGCCAGCATCACACCCGGTCGGTCATTATTGGAGAACAGCATCGGCCGCTCAATGGCTCCCTGCGCCAGCACCACGCGCCGCGCCCGGACATGCCAGAGGCGTTGGGCCGCGCCGATCGGAACCTGTCCCGCCTCCACCCGACGCTCCACCACGCTGACCATCCCATGATCGTGAAAACCCATCGCCGTGGAACGCGTGAGCACCCGGCCGCCGAGCGCCACGATGCGGTCGGCGATCCGCGCCGCCCAATCCAACCCCGATTCTCCCCGGACGCACCCGGGGTCGCGCATCAGGGCGCCGCCCAGTCGGACATCCTGCTCCACCAGCATGACCCGCGCGCCGGCCTGCGCGGCGGCTTCGGCGGCGGCGAGCCCCGCCGGCCCGGCCCCAACCACCAGCACGTCGCAAAACGCGGACCGGTGATCAAATGGATCAGGATCGGGCTCACCGGGGGGTCGTCCAAGGCCCGCCGCGCGCCGGATGAAGTGTTCGTAGAAAGCCCACAGCTTCGGACCCCCAAAAAACGTCTTGTAGTAGAATCCCGCCGGGATGAAGGGCGCGATCCATTGGCTGGCCGCGCCGACATCGAAGGCCAGACTCGGCCAGCGGTTCTGGCTGATCGCCGTCAGCCCGTCATAAAGATAGAGGTCGGTCGCCCGGCTGTTCGGCTCGAACCGTCCGCCCTCGCCCACCCCGACCAAAGCATTGGGTTCTTCCACCCCGGCCCCCAGCACGCCGCGCGGACGGTGGTATTTGAAACTGCGCCCCATCAGCCGGACGCCATCCGCCAATAGAGCCGAGGCCAGGCTGTCGCCGGGATGCCCCTGAAAGGCCCGACCGTCGAAGGTGAAGCCTACCGTCTGTGCACGATCTATCAGGCCGCCCGCCGGATTGCGGAACGGCGCGCTCAAGACGCCGGCCATGCGCGGACCTCGGTGATCTCATGGGTCGAGGTGTGGCGATCGATCAGCAGCCACGAACGGCAACCATAGGTGTGGCGCCAAAGCTCTTGCGATGGACCGCGCGGATTGTCCCGCGTGTAGAGAATAAGAGCCGCCTCCGCCGCCGTGGCGTCCAAGCCCAGCACGGCGTCAAGGGTTCGCTCATAGGCGAATTCCACATGCGCGCGCGCACCGCAATGGGGGCAGACGATGAGCATCATGGCCGCTGCCTCCCTACCGCGCCTGCGGAGCCGGGCCGGTCCCGGTCTCGTCAATGGTCGCGCCGCGCGCGAAGCGATCCAGACTGAACGGCGCGGCGATATCGTGGGATTGACCGGTCGCCAACAAGTGGGCGTAAAGCCATCCGGAGCCCGGCGTGGCCTTGAACCCGCCATAGCACCAGCCGCCGTTCAGATAGAGCCGATCCACCGGAGTCGGTCCGATGATCGGCGAGCCGTCAAAGCTCATATCCGTCGTGCCGGCCCAGCTCCTCAGCATCCGAAGGCGCGACAGCGCCGGGACCAGGGCGATCGCCTGAGCCGCGACGTCCTCGATCCGGTGCGGCGATCCCCGCTGGGAATAGGTGGGGTAATGGTCGGGATCGCCGCCCAATACGATCTCGCCCTTGTCAGACTGGCTGATATAGCAATGGATCGATTGCGACATGATCACCGTATCGATCATCGGTTTGACCGGCTCGGACACGAAAGCCTGAAGCAGGTGCGATTCGATCGGCAGCTTCAACCCCGCCAGCCCGGCCACCAGGCCCGATGAGCCCGCCACGCAGATCCCCACCCGGCCCGCGCCGATCGACCCCCGCGTCGTCCGCACGCCGGTCACCGCGCCGCCGACTACTTCGAAACCAGTGACCTCGCAATTCTGAATGATATCAACCCCCAGGGCGTCCGCCGCCCGTGCGAAGCCCCAGGCGACGGCGTCGTGGCGGGCCGTGCCGCCCCGCTTCTGGATCAGGCCGCCAAACACTGGAAAGCGAGCCTCCGGCGAGAGATCCAGCAAGGGGATCAGCCGCCCCACCGCATCGCGCGTCATCAATTCGGCGTCGATCCCAGCGCAACGCAAGGCATCACCGCGTTCCGCCAACCGGGTCATGTCGGCGTCGGAATGCCCCAGGAAAACGGCGCCGCGCTGACTGAACATCAGATTGTAATTTAGGGAGTCGCTCAGCGTCTCCCACTTTTGGAGCGAGAATTCCAACAGGCGCTGCAGTTGCGGCTGTCGATAGTTCGATCGCACAATAGTGGTGTTGCGCCCGGTATTACCGCCGCCGATCCAGGCCTTTTCCAGGACCGCTACCCGGCGCACGCCGTGCACCTTGGCCAGATAATAGGCGGTGGCCAGGCCATGGCCGCCGCCGCCGATGATCACCACATCATAGTGCTTCGCGGGCTGAGGGTCGCGCCAGGCCAAGGGCCAGTGCTTCTGGCCGGTCAGGCCGGCGCGCAGCAGGGAAAGGGCGGAATAGCGTGCAACCAAGCTTAGCCCCTTTTCCCTAGCGTTATGGACCAAAGACGTGAACTAGACCGCTTTGCCCGGCGCTACACCCGCATAAATTAGATCAGCCTTCGACAAATTGCGATTGAGCGGCTTCTGGCATGATGGCCCTCGATAGCCCTCGATAGCCCGTATGCCGGTGCGCCAGTTGGCGCGGGAGGGCGTTAAATGGCGCGAAATGGCGCGAAATGGCGAGGTTTGGGCGAGCAATGGCGAGGTTTGGGCGAACAATGGCGTGGAATGGCGGCGAATGGCTGCGCGAAATATGTGACATGTGATTGTTTTTTAACGGCTATTTATCGGTGGATGGGCCCGGCGATACCTGTTCCGGACGGTCGCTGGTGCGTTCACGAGTCCGACAACCATCGACGTTTCAGATCGACATCGCATAATGCAATATTCTGCAGACAATGTCAATCCGCCAATGGATGTCGATATCGACGCCGCGCCTCTCGC
>JAYUBD010000599.1:0-3414 GCA_043740995.1 Caulobacteraceae bacterium
CTGTCGGACTATCCTCTCGAAATCGTCCACCAGTACGAAATCAGCCGGCGCGATGCCCTGGAGGCCGCAACCTTCATCTCCCGGCAATCCCGCGCCTCGCTGGAGCGGATCGAGGGCATTTCACGCCGCCGCGTTGACGCCCTGCCCCACGCCGCCGTGGTGCTGGAGGTGCTGATTGATCGCCTGCGGATCGAACGGGTGGTGCTGAGCGCCTTTGGCTTGAGGGAGGGCCTGTTGTTCGAGGCGATGGACGCCGACGTCCGCGGCCAGGATCCGTTGATCGCCGGCTGCGCCGGACTGGCATCGCGCTCGGCGGTGGCGGAGGCGCTGGGCTCAGCCCTTGAAGCCTGGCTGCAGCCAGGGTTTCGCAAGCTGGCGCCGGTATTTGGCCATCGCGACAAGGCTCTTGTCGCTGCGGCATGTCGGTTGGCGGAACTAGGGGCGCATCTGCATCCTGATCACCGCGCGGACCTGATCTTTGATCAAGTCCTGCGCGCGCCGATCGCAGGGATGGACCATCAGGAGCGCGCCTTCCTGGCCTGCGCCGCGTTTTCTCGCCATACCGCATCGGCCAACACGCCCCGGGCTACATCCCTCGCCCGGCTGCTTGCGCCCGAACGCCAGCAGCGCGCCCGCGCCTTGGGCGCCGCCTTGCGCCTGGGCTGCGAGTTGTCGGGCCGCAGCCCGGAACTGCTGGATCATGCCCGCCTCGACATCCGTCCGGGTGTGGTCCTTCTACAGGCGCAAGACGCTTGGGTGGGCCGGCTCCTCGGCGAACAGACCGCCAAACGCGGCGCCACCCTCGCGGCCCTCCTGGAAAGGGATTTGAAAATCCGGCCCATCGCCGCCAAGGCGAAGCTGGGCTTTGAAAACGTCGGATGATCGGGCGAAGTTGAACCGTTCCAGAGCCCCCTCCGAGCACCGCAAGAGCATGCGCCCTCCTCCCCCACAGGCGGATGGCGGAGGAGAATCTTAGCTTGTGCGTCCTTCCGGTCCTCTCGTGGGGGAGGAGGCGGAACGCCGGCTCGCGGTCTGTCGGACGGGGCACAAAGCCGTGACCGCTAGGCGCCGAGCGCCAGTTCGACTGATCTACCGTGCGGCGTACGCCGAAAGGCGCGGTCCCATTCGTGCTTCCGCTGCTCGAGCGCCGCGGGATCGGTAAGGCCTTTTTGGGCCGCCACCGACTCCAGGGCCGCGAGCCAGGCTTCGTAATAGCGACCGCCATTGTCGGCGCCGAGCAGCGCGACTTCCCGCGCCAAGGCTTGCGCCCACTCGGTCCAGGTGAACTGGCCCTGCTCGTGCAGGGCGCAGGTCAAGGCGAACGCCTGAGCCTGCCAGGGCTCGTCGAACACGTGATCGCCAGACTCCCGGTCAAGCGGGTTCAAGATAGGACTCCCAAAGATCGAGGTGCACGACGTCGCGAGACGCGACTGTTTCGCCCCAAAGCTCGCTGGCCAGAAAGCGCACCCCGTACAGCGGCTCTGGACATTCCCCCAGGCCGTGGGCGTTGGCGTCGGGCAGAACGTGCGCGCCGTGGAGCCGTTCGATGACCCCGGCGCGGCCTCGGGCATAGCGCGGCAAGCGCGTATGGCCCACAGGGTTGATCGTTCGCGCACGCACGTGATCGCCGGGCGCGAACCGCCTGGGGGCGGTGACGGCCCGGTTGGTCGGACCACCGCGCGCAAGGGCCGGCCCCACCCGGTCGGCGCTGAGCGGGGGAGTCAGACGGCTGAACCCCGGCGCTGGCCGCGCCGCGGCGACTTCATCGGCGGTAACCAGACCCGTCCGGATCGACAGTGAGATCAGGCCGCTCAGCCATTTTTCGTAATAGCTCATCACCAGATATTGCTCGCCCGGGATTCGCTCGCGCTCATGGCGGGACTCATCGAGGGTCCAACGTCCCCAGGCTCCCACCGCCAGGGTCAGGGCCAGCACGCGGGCTTCCCAGGCGCCGTGAAACACCGGTTCGTCCGATTCCGGCGCGACGGGACCCAGGCCGTGCATGCCGCCCATATCGTGCACGCTGTTCATGCGACGCGCGCCAGGCGGGCGACGCCGATCATCGAGTCGCGGGTGACCAGGGCGGCGAGCGCCGCCTCGTCCAGGTCCTCCGAGCCCTCCGGTCGTTCGGGCACGACGAGATAGCGAATCTCGGCGGTGGAATCCCAAACCTTGACCGCGACGTCGTCGCCAACCGCGGTTCCAAATTCAGCCAGCACGCCCCTGGGATCGATCACCGCGCGCGACCGATAGCCCGAGGCCTTGTACCAGGCCGGCGGCAGTCCAAGCACCGACCAGGGATAGCAGGAGCACAGCGTGCAGACGACAAGGTTATGGGTATCGGCGGAATTCTCCACCGCCACCATGTGCTCGCCCTGGCGGCCGCCGAAGCCAAGCTCGGCGATCGCGCTTGTCGCGTCCGTCAGCAGCCGCGCCCGATAGGCGGGGTCGGTCCAGGCGCGCGCAACGACCCTGGCGCCGTTGCGAGGGCCGATCTTGTGCTCATAGGTCTCGATGATGGCGTCGAGGGCGGCCGGATCGACCAGGCCCTTTTCGACCAGCAAGGATTCCAGAGCCTTGACGCGAAGAGTCATCTCCGAGGGCGGCGACTGGCCTTCATCGTCGTGGCCGTGGTGGTGTCCATCATGCGCCATTCGCGCGCTCTCCTGAAAAGGGCTCAGCCGGACTTGGGGCCGCGGCGAACCTCGACCACACGCACGCGGATACCATCCAGCACCAGCGCCAATTCCCCGCGCTTGAGGCGCAGCGCGTCTTCGCCGAATGCCTCGCGTCTCCAACCCTGCAGCGCCGGCGTATCCGCCTCATCATCATTGGCGATTTTTTCGAGATCCGAGACCGTGGCGATCAGCTTGGAGGCCACATCGGCATCTTCGGCCCTTGCCTTCAGAAGAACCTTCAGCAACTCAACAACCGCCCCGGTCGCCGGCGACGGCGGCGGCCCCTTGCGCTCGACCACCGGGGCGTAGGTATCCGCATTTTTCAAGGCTTCCCGAATGGTTTCCAGCAGTTCCGGCCCGAATTTAGAACCCGCAAAGCCCTTGGGGACGCCGCGCAGCCGGTTGAGGCCATCGACATCGATCGGGCCCTGCGTCGCCAGTTCATCAATCGCGTCGTCTTTCAGAATGCGCCCGCGCGGCTGATCGCGCAGCTGCGCCGTCCGCTCGCGCCACGCCGCCACGGCGCGAAACACCGACAGGTATTTGGCGGTGTGACGGCGCGGTTTCAGACGTTTCCAGGCATTTTCCGGTTCGGCGTCGTATAGGGCGGGGTCGGTCATCGCGCGCATCTCTTCGGCCACCCAGGCCATGCGGTCCGCCGCCTCCAATCGGGTGCGGAGCAACGGATAGAGCTTCGCCAGATGGGTGACGTCCGCGAGCGCATAGGTCAGCTGGG
>JAYUBD010000600.1:0-3402 GCA_043740995.1 Caulobacteraceae bacterium
CGGTCGGGTCGCCGACCAGGAAGGACGTGACATGTTCGAGGACCGCGCTGAATTCGTCTCGGAAAAATGGGTCTCCCTGGCCCGCGCCTATTTGCAGGCGCGGCTGGACCAGGCCGACACGCGGGCTGACGGCGCGCAATTCTCGTTGTGCGAGATCATGACCGACTGCCCGGCCCATTTCGGCCTGCCAGGGAATGTCGCCGCCTGGCACGCGCGGCTGGTCGGCGGGCGGCTGACGGTAGGCCCGGGCGAGATCGACGGCGCCGACTTTAACGTGCGCGGCGATTATCAGAAGGTCCTTCAGGTCGCGCGCACATCCTATGACGACGACAAGGCCCGCCGCCGGGCCCTGAGGGAAGTGACCCACCGCAATGGCGGCCCGGCCGCTTCGACGAGCGGAGAGGTCGCCTCGGGCGCGTCCGCGTGGGTGTTCGCCGGCCTTCACGACTTCCTCGCCGCCCGCACCATCGAGAATCCCGACCTCCAGGAGCGGATCGGTCATTTGGGGCTGACCCGGAACGTCGCCGAGTTGGACGCGCAAGGTTTCACCATCCTCGAAAACGCCATGACCGACCGTTTCGCCGACGCGCTCCGCGAAGAGATCTTACGACTCACCGCCGAAACGGGTGGCGCGACGGCCGGCATGCTGCTCGAGCGCGGTCGTATCTTTGAGGAAACCGCCCTCCACCCTTGGCTGTTCGCGCTCGGCGAGCACCTCTGCGGCAAAGGCATGCTGCTGGGCCAGCTGCTCGGACTTCGCAAGGCGCGCGGTCCCGGCGAGATCGGCCTGCACACCGACTATGTCCATGTCCGAGAGCCGTTTCCGGCTCAGCCGCAGATGTGCACGGCGATCTGGGCGTTGGAGGACTTCACCGACGAGGGCGGGTCCACCTGGCTGGTCCCCGGCTCCCATGGCCGCAAGCGCCACCCCAGGCGCGAGGACGATCTGACCGACGCCATCCCCCTGATCATGCCCAAGGGATCGATCGGCCTGTGGGACGGCGCGATCTGGCACTGGCAGGGCGACCGACGGCTCGAGGGCGACCGCGTGACCCTGCACACCACCTACATGCAGGGCACGATGCGCCCGTATGACGACTACCTGCGCATCGATCCCCGCATCCTCGCGCGCAATCCGCCGGAGCTCTCCACCCTCGCCGGCCGGGACGACATCTTTGGCAAGAACAACCACGCCGGCCAACAGCGCCAGTATTTCGCGCGCGCGGCGGGCGTCCGCGCGACGCCGATCACCCCGCTCGCGGCGGTCGGAGAACCCTGATGTTCAACAAGATTGCGTCGATGGTCGCGGCGTTCGGGTTGGCGGCCTTCGCGGGGCCGGCCAATTGGAATCAGCCCTTCACGCCGTTTCGGGTGATCGGCAATGTCTATTATGTGGGCTCAGCCGGTCTCTCTGCCTGGCTGATCAAAACGCCCAAAGGGCTGATCCTGCTGGACGTTGGCGTCCCGGAAAACGCGGCCCTGGTGGAGGGAAATATCCAGGCGCTGGGTTTTCACCTCCGCGACATCAGGATTCTACTGAACAGCCACGCCCATTTCGACCATTCGGGCGGTCTGGCCCGATTGAAGGCCGACACCGGCGCAACCTTGATGGCCAGCGAAGGCGACCGATACGCCCTTGAGAAGGGCGTCTATCCGGGGTCGGAAGCCAATCACGGCCTGGACTTTCCACCGGTGAAGGTTGACCGGACCCTGAAGGATGGCGATCAGGTCAGCCTCGGCGGCGTCACCCTGACGGCCCGAATGACCCCCGGCCACAGCGCCGGCTGCACAAGCTATATCCTGCCGGTCGTTGAGGACGGCGTGCGTCACACCGCCATCCTGTTCTGCAGCGCGACGATAGCGCTCAATCGTCTGACGCCGAATCCGCAATATCCAGGCATCGTCAACGACTACCGCAAGACTTTCGCCCTGATGAAGACCGTCGAGGCCGACGTCTATCTGGCCCCGCATGCCGAGTTTTATGACCTGATCGGCAAACGTCGCGCCATGGCGCCCGGAAGGCCGAACCCGTTTGTGCGACCGGGCGAACTCCAAAGCGCGATCACCCGGTTCGAACAGGATTTCGAGCTGGGCCTGGCCAGGCAGGCAAGCGCCGCGCCACGATAAGCGTCTTGTTTACCGGCCATGGCCATGGTCATCGGGTCGACGCATGCAGGCCCCGTGTGGCTCCGCGTCGAAATTTAGCCTATTGTGCCTTCAGCTGAGGTCCCCAATGAGCACCGCATACGAGACGGACGTCGTGGCCTGGGCGAACGAACAAGCCGCCCTGTTGCGCGCCGGCAAATTCTCGGCGCTGGACATCGAGCATATCGCCGATGAGGTGGAAGACGTGGGCAAGAGCGAACAACGCGAACTGGCCGCCCGCATGGCCATCCTGTTGTCGCATCTGCTCAAATGGCGGTTTCAGGGGGCCAATCGGAGCGCGAGTTGGCGGGTTACGATCAGGGTGCAGCGTCAGGCGATCGAGCGAAGGCTAGGTAAAACGGCGAGCCTGCGGCCAAGCCTGCATGACCCGGAATGGATCCAGGACGTCTGGTCGGACGCCGTGGATCAGGCCACCCGGGAAACCGGCCTGCCGGGCTTCCCCGAGGCGTGCCTCTGGTCGCCGACGCAGATTCTCGCCTGGGACTTTCTGCCCGACTGAAGTCGCGTCGAGCCTTTCCCGATGGCGACATCCCGGCCATGACGGCCACCGGCGAATCTCGCGCCGTTCCCCGTGATATCCGTTCGATCCCTCGAATGGCGCGCGCCAGGGATCGATCTCGCGCAACCGATCATCGCATCGTCACGGGCCCGCCTATGGCGTTCGCTCGCCGGTTCGAAGCCATGCCGCGCAGTCCGCCGAAAGGTTCTGCCCCGCGACCTCGTCACAGAGCGCGATCTCGTCGGGCGTCAGCACATCGCGCCATCGCCCGTTGGAACCCTTGTTCACGAAGGTTCGGCCTCCACCGTCGAACATCAGTTCCAGGAAGTCCACCTTCGCCGCGCATTCCTTCATGTGCTCAAGACTACAGTGTTGCATCATTTGCGGAAATTTTGTCTCGTCGATCGGAATATCCAGGAAATCCGCAATGCGGCGGAATTCGCCTGGCAAATCCGCCTTCAGCCGGGCGTAGTGCACCAGCAACACATTCGGCAGTGACCTGATCTCCCACCAACCCTGCACGTTCTTCCAGAACGAGGTCTCGGATTTTGCCTCATTCCGCAGCCAACCCCGATAGAAGGTTCGGATGTCCGCCGGCACGGGGGGTGGCGGCGCCGCCCCCGTCAGGCGCGCGACGTCGCCGAATCTTTCTAAGGCCGCCGGCGTAAAATGCGTCAAATGGTGATGGAAGCTCCAGGCTACGTCGCGCGCGTCGCGTCCGACATAGATGTATTTGG
>JAYUBD010000601.1:0-3387 GCA_043740995.1 Caulobacteraceae bacterium
CAAGAGCGAGTCCCGCCACGCGCTGGCCGCCGCGGTGTTCACCCAGCGCCAGGGCCGCCTGACCGATCGCACCGTCGAAAGCCAGGAGTTCCGGGCGTCAGCCCTGAACCTGGTGACGGCGGCGATCGTCTACTGGAACACTCTCTATATGAGCCGCGCCGTCGAGCACTTACGCGCCTCCGGCCAACCCGCACCCGACGACCTCCTGGCCCACGTCGCACCGCTCGGCTGGACGCACATCAGCCTCACCGGCGATTACTTGTGGCGTGAGCCCGCCGCCGCCGCCGACGACTTCCTACCCTTGCGGCTGAACGAGCGGCTCAGCTCCGTCGCATGATCACATGTTCATGGTCTGTCTGGCTTAGCGCCGTCCGTGTAACAAACCTTGAGGTGCCCCCAGTTTGTCGCGCGGGTCGTCGCCGCGATTGCGGTCATGGATCATCGCTTCGCACGCGATCAGAAGCCTTAGCTGTGACCGGTAAGGTCTGTAGTGGCTACAGGTTCAAGGACTATTTCGTACGATGCCGCCACGGTGCGTAGGATCGGCAAGCGTGTGAACGCCCGTTCCGCTGCGGCAGTGCCCCACGCGGCGGCCGCTCAAGCTCGAAGACGACCTTCGGAATGTCCGCTTCCGGCAGTGTCTGAGAAGCGCGGCCAGGGTCGGTCCGAATGGGCCCAGGGGGCGACGTTGAGAAGGTCTACCTTCGGCAAGTCCTGCGCGGGTCGGCGAGCGTCAGCCCTGGCTGGCAAGTTCCGCTCGAATTGCTTCGAACTCCTGCGCGGACTGGTCGTCAGTCCCCGCCCGCGCCCGCAGTCGACGCACCATCGCCAGGACGCGCATGCTGCGGGAGACGGGACGCCCGCCCTTTGCGCCTCGCAGGTGGTTCGAGCGCATCTTCCGGACGTCCGCCATGCGCAGGGCGCGGACCTTCGCGGCGATGTCCCGCAACAGATTCAGCGGTTGCTGGCCGAGGAAGATGAAACCCGGAGTGAACGGATCCAAGCCGAACTCCAGGACCGCCCGCGCCTCGGACCGGTTCTTCTTCGCGCTCGCCGGCGTGAGCATTCGGCGGGCGGAGACCTCCGCTGGCGGCCAGGCCAAGCGCATCGCCACGCGGCAGGTCGAAGCTAAATTGTAGGAACAGCGTCACGGTGGCGATGTCGCCAGCGCAGCACGCCGCCGTCACGGCGCCTCCAGACATTGGATCCAAGGCGTCACCGACCAGAGCGCCGTCCGCCCATAGGGCCGCCTCTTCCATTGAAAGGCGGGCGTCGCCTTTGAGACGCCCTCGACCGGCGCTTACCGTCGCATGTGACAGCATCAAGCCGCCTCCATTGTCCGGTCGAGGGTGGCTGGGCGTGCGTCAGCTATCGCGCGGCGGAGACGAGGATCGCGGCGGGCTTCTGAGCGCCGTTCAGCGCCTGCAAGACCGGGGCGTTCACCGAGGCGACGGCGCGGTCGACCGTGGTCTTCAGGCACGTGCGATATGTCGCCTGCGCCCCCAGGGCCTTCTGATCGGGCCGGCCGCCGCAGATCTGGTCGGCCGACTGGCGGACGCGGTTGAGGGCGATCCTGGCGCCGGCTTCGCTGCCGAGATTGAGGCCGACGGTCTGGACCTTGACCGAGACGACATCGTCGCTCGGCGCGGCTTGGGCGGCAGCGGTGAATCCCAGGGCGACGAGCGCGGCGAGGGCGATGGGCATGGCCTTGGCGAACATGACGGCTTCCTTCCTGATGGTCGCGGCGCGCAGGTGGCGCCGCTTGGCTGACACCAGCCTGATCCAGGGCTTGCGGCACAATTGTTGTGCCAGTATTTGTTGGCTGGAAAATTGCTCTAGCGAATGGAAAACAAGCGGCAATTGATGCGGCGTATTACCTTTGAAAATACTGTGTTCGACACGGATTTCCTGATCGCAACGTTCGCGGACGGCGCCGTTGTGCGATTCACCCGACAGGAGCGCGCCCTGCTCTCCCAGCTTGCGTTGAATCCTGGGCGCCTGTTCACCCGCGACGAGCTTTTTGGTACGCTAGGTTCCAAGGGGTCTGATCGTAACGTGGACTTCGTGATCAACCGCTTGCGCAGCAAGCTGATGGACACCAAGGCGGATCGCCGGTTTATTTCGACCCAGTACGGCGAGGGATATGTCTGGGTTGCAAAGGCGGATGAGATCGCCAAGGAAGCGGCCTTCATCGTTATTGGACCGTCGCGTGGCCTTAACAATGATCAAACGGGCGAAGCGCTAAACGGCCTCCAGGCTGCCTTGCAGACGCGGATCGGGCCGGGCCGCAAGGTAGACCTCGTGCCAAGCCCGGATGCCGCCGTGACGGGCCACAGTTTTTCGATCGAAGTCAGCTTTCATCCCATGGCGGGACTGCTGAACGCGGCCTTTGTTCTACGAGAGGCGCCTTCCGGCATGGCGGTTGCTTCGTTCCGCAAAGATTTGAGCGCCACGGTCGGGTCTGGCGCGGCAATGGAATCTTTGGCCAATGCGGTTCTCGAAGCCACCTGGAAGCAACTGGCTCTAGGTTCAGCTGCACTAACGCCCGCTGATCCACCGCTGCATCTGCGCCTTCTCGCGACCGAGTTGCTGTTCGGGTCGCCGGGTGAAATGTGGACGGCCAACGAAATGGAGATAGCGAGACTCCGGGCTCGTGACAGGTCGGACCCGACGGCCGCTATGCTTTGGGCGATGCACCTCTATGCCCGCGCCATCTCTACACCTGGCGCCGAGCCCGAAAGCCGCGAGACCGTGGCGCGCCTTGGTGGCGAAATTGAAAGTCTGGTGATCGACAGCCTTCCGTTTATCCGCGACGATCCCCTGTTGGCGCTCGCGGCCGCCAAGCTTTTGCTCAGCGTCCATCGCGGGCACGATGAACTAGCGGAAACTCTGGCGACGAAGGCTCTTGCCGAAAGCGTCGCATTCGCAGCAGCCATGCCCCTGTTGGCGGAAATCAAATCGTCTCGCGGCGAGTTTGGGGAAGCCCTCCAGCTATTCAATCATGCGTTGGCGCTCTGTGAAGCAGGCTCCTGGTTCGAGGTCTATATACAGATCCTGAAGGCTTCGACGCTGATCGCGATGGGTGATCGAAGCGAGGTCGAGGCCACTTACGACCGGCTCCTGAAGATAGCTCCGATGGCGCTGCAGACATTCGGGTTTCTGTTCATTCCCGATGGAGATGTCGGGCTGGCGCGCAAGCTTGCGCACAGGGCCGACAAAATGGACGAACGGCAGGCTCGACGCGCGGTCGCCTACCTGCACTACCGAATTGCGCGGCACTTCCGAAAATCTGAGCATGCCGCCAACATCCTACGCGGCCCCCTGACCCATCTTGTTCGGCGTTTTGGTCCGGGGGTAGCAAGTGATGCGATATGGTGTGAAATGCCC
>JAYUBD010000602.1:0-3383 GCA_043740995.1 Caulobacteraceae bacterium
GTAATCGGGCACGGAATCGAGGATTGGACGCAGGTCCCTCGCCATGTGGAGGACACGAACGATGCGCGGCGGTGTCGTCTCGGCGCTATAGACCAGTAACATGACCTCATCCTCTGACCGCCCCCGACCCATGTCGATCGGTTGGGCGGGAGCGAAACTTCGCCGAAGCGGACATGCTGCCCGGAGGCTGGAAGCGTTGGCCTGGACGTCCGCTAGTGGGACTGAGCTGCGGTTCCTACTGCGTTCGTCGACGGCTATTCTGGGTTCAACTGAGACGTTCCGGGGATCCGCGTCTGACGGAGTTGCCTGAGGGCCTGAGCCTCGCGTCTGTTCGACCTCAATGAAGCCCAGACTGGCTAAAGCGCCCTATAAACCGATAGGCTTGTCCAGAAAATTGCAGGGGGGAAGGTAGCTTGGCCGGCAACTCGGCGTTCTTGAAATCGGAACCGACCCTGGCGTGGCTCGGCCAGTTCGAGCCGGAGGACCAGCCAGTAGCTGTCGCCCTGTTGCGCGCCATGACCTTGGTCTCGCGCGATGCGTTCGCGGAAGGGTTGCGGGCGCTGCTGCTGGCCCGGCTTGCCGAGGGGAAGCGGCCGATTGGCGTCTACGTCGAGCGGGAAATTCGTCATCGTCACGGCGTGCCATTTCGCCTTTTTAAGGAAACAAAGACGAAGGTCCGGCGGGCGCACGGGGTCGGGCCACGTCCGGTTGAATCGATCATGGCGTATGATGCGGACGTCGGCAGCGAAGGCCTAGTGGCGCAGCTCGTCTCTGAGGTCTGCCGTGCCTATCCCAAGCAGGTCTTCAACCACCCCGGTCCAGATGCCATTCGCAAGCACCATATCCGGCGCTTCGTCCTCGTCACAGACTTCATCGGCTCGGGCAAGCGGGCGACCACCTATTTGCGGGCGGCCTGGCGGGTTCGGTCTGTGCGGAGCTGGTGGTCCGCACGCGCCACCAAAGGGCTTTCTTTCGAGGTGGTTGCCTTTGCGGCGACGCGATCGGGTCGCGCGGGCATCGAACGCCACCACTCGCGACCCGAAGTCCATGTCGTCGTAGGCTGCCCGACGCTCGATACCGCCTTCTCAAACGGCGACGCGCACAAGCTGTGCGTCAAATATTCGCCATTACCGCCGAACGTAATGCCTCCCACCGGCTACGCATACGGCGGCGCGCTGATCGCGTTCGCGCACGGTGTCCCTAACAACGCGCCCCTGATCTTGCACAAGCGTGGCGATGGCTGGGCGCCATTGTTCCCCGCGCGAGTGACGTCGGCGACCCGGCAGCATTTCCTAGCCACCTCGGACGCTGAGGCCGTTCGGACGCGTCTCGTAGCAATGCGCCAAGCCCGACTTGCTGAAGCCGGTCTGGTCACCGGCGCCAAACCCCACGCCCAGAACCTGCTAATGGTGCTAGCGGCCTTGGGCCGACCGCCACGCAGTATCGAAGCGATCTCGCGAAAGTCTGGTCTGACGGTTCTTGAGGTCGAGTCCGCCCTCAAAACCGCCCTTAAGAACGAGTGGGTCGACGGTCAGCACCGGTTGACGGACCTGGGCCACGCCCAGCTAAAACAGGTGCGCAAGGCGCCCGGTGAGAAACCGCTTCCATCCGAAGCACTGCCATTCTACTACCCCTCCTGGTTGAGGGCGCCGCGGGGACCATCTAGTTGATGCCGGCCGCGAGGCTGGCGCCGGACCAACAGCCTTCGGGCTGGAGGTCCAAGGGCCGCAGAATCTGCGTGCCTGAGGAAAAGCGGGCGCTTGAAGCTAAGGCAGATCGCGGAGCGCCGCCTTCGGCGGTTCGCGGTGATGTCTTGCTCACTCCGCGATCTGTCTCACCCCCTGGGTGTCAAAGTAGATGACCGGCTGGCGCCCTCAACTCTACGAGCAACAAGGCCGCGCGCAGGGCATCGACGCGGTCGTCCTATCAAATGCGGTCGCGACGGCATCTCAGCTTAGGATCCCCGCGTTGCCGCCGGTATTCACCCTGGCGCACCTTGCCCAGCAGGCGGGCGTCGACTACGGCGCATTGAGACGGGTGGCGGAACGATCGCGAAACGAGGGCTATCGGGTTTTCCGCATTCGGAAGCGCCCAGCCCATTCAGGTGAACAACGGTATAGGCACATCGCGGTTCCGTCGCCACAGCTGATGAAGGCCCAGCGCTGGATTGCTCAGGCGATCCTCAGCAAGGCGAGCCCCCATTCGGCAAGCGTCGCCTTTTCGAAGGGTGACAAGCTCGTCGACGCAGCCGCACCCCATTGCGGGTGCAAGTGGCTGATCAAAATGGACGTGCGGAACTTCTTTGAATCCATCAACGAGATCTCCGTATACCGGGTGTTTCGCTCCCTCGGCTATCAGCCCTTGGTGTCGCTCGAAATGGCCCGGATTAGCACGCGGCTTGCCAACTGGAGCGCAAGGCGCGCCACCGATCGGTGGCGCGTGGTCGCGTGGCGGGAAATGGGGCGGCGCTGGTCGAAGATCGAGGCCTATCAAGCCTATCGGGACGATCCCGGTCCGCTGCTTGGTCATCTGCCGCAGGGTGCCCCGACCAGCCCGATGCTCGCCAACTTGGCCATGCGGGAGTTCGACGCGAAGGCGGCCGCGATCGCCAAGCAGAACAGTATGGTCTACACCCGCTACGCAGACGACCTGTCGTTGTCGACAGATCAGGCCATGACAAAGGCCGAGTGCAGCAGGGTCATTGGGAAGATCTACAAGCTGATGGGCATGGTCGGCCTGTCGCCAAACGTCACGAAGACCCGCGTTTCGCCACCGGGCGCTCGAAAAATCGTGCTGGGCCTCCTCGTAGATGGCGCCAAGCCGAGGCTCAGCCGGGAATTTCGAGCGCTGATGCGGCTGCACCTGCACTACCTTCAGAAGAAGGAGGTCGGTCCGGTGCGCCACGCCAAGGCCCGTGGTTTCGTCTCGGTGGCAGGGTTCCGCAACCACCTCCGTGGTCTCGCCACCTACGCACGGCAGATCGATTTGGCTTACGGCGACAAGTTGCTTAGGGCTCTCGATACGGTGGATTGGCCCATCTGACATAATCAAGGGCATTAATCGACTGGCAAACGTCCGGTCCCTGGAGCGAGCTGAAGGTCGCCTCTTGGCTCGAAGCAGCCTCACAAGCACCAGTATCGGAATGTTCCGCTCTGGTCGCACGCGGTGAGATAGGGGAAACGGCGGTGGCCGTGAAACCGGAACCGGTCGGCCCCATGGATCGGCCGGCGTGCGCCCATCGAGGGGAATTTGCCGAGCATCCGGGCCGCCTCGATGGTCGCGTCGCGGAATTCTATGGCAGCGTCGAAGTTGTCCCTGGCAATCCAGGCTACGGCCTCTTCGAGGCCTCGCAGCGCGGCCGAGGTGAAGATCGCAGGGGCGGT
>JAYUBD010000603.1:0-3376 GCA_043740995.1 Caulobacteraceae bacterium
TCCATCAGGCTGTTGATGGTCTGGCGGGTAAATACCCGCACTAGGAAGGCCAGCCGGTCCGCGTGGGCCTGCGGCGTGATGATGTAGAAGCTGACTGGCGCCTTGGAACAGACGAGGTCGCCAATGGAGAAATCCGACCAGCTGGTGGCGTACTCGACCAACGGGTCCGCCCAGAGCGAGAGCGATGCCCGGCAGGTGGCCAGCACGTTCGAGCGCACCCGGTCCTCCATGCTTTCGAGCGCCAAAGCGCCGAGCAGGACCTCCGGATGGGTCTCGATAATCGCTTCGCCGTCTTCGTCCCGGGCAAGGCCGCTGGGGGCGTGGTAGTCGGGCCGCTGTCGATGTCTGGTGAGTTTCATCGCATGCAGCGTCGGCTCGATGTTGATCAGCAGCCGGCGGACCTGAGCGAGGTTCTTCCTGTCGTCGGGTTCGCAGTAGAGGACGTGGAGGATCACCGCCGTGAAGAAGTCCGTGGCGCTCTGGTCCCAGAAGTTCAGGTCGCCGGCTTTGCGCCCAAGCGGGTCCACCAGAATGCCGACCACATTCTGGATGTCGGCAATCTCCATCATGCCTTTGCGGACCTCAAATAGCGGGTTCCAGCGCACGGTGTTCGGGTCTGTCGGGGCGAAATAGAAGACGTGGCTGAACGTCTTCCGGTGATCGGCCGTGATGTGCCAAAGCTCGCCCTTGCGGTCATAGATGAAGGCGCTTTGCGGCCAGGCGACTAGTGTCGGAACGACGTGGCCGGCGCCCTTGCCGCTGCGCGAGGCGCCGACGATGATCGCGTGTTCAATACCGCTGTAGACAAGATACCTTCCGCCGAAGCGGCCCAACACCCGCCCGCTGATCACCGAGCTCGGTTGGAAGAGTTTGGCCTTGGAGATATCGGCCGTGGTGGCCCAGGAATCGGCCCCAAACGCCCTCGGCGCACGCTTCTGGCGCCGCGTCGCGGCCACCATCAATAGGATCGGCGCCATGGCCACCGCGAGGCCGATGAGCATCGCCCTATCGAACGGCCGCGGATACGATTGGTCGAATTTCATGAACCAGTCGACGAACGCCCAAGGCCTGTAAATCCGCACATGCCCGACGTCGAACAGCCCGCCCCCAAATTCCCGCGGGTAGTGGAACGCATGTGCAATCTGCTGCGTCGCAATCGCCAACGCCGCCAGGACGGCGAACGTGGCCACCGGGAGGATGGCTCGGGCGCGGTTTGCTGAGGTCATAGGCTCGCCTCCACTCTAAAAGTCCGGCATCAAGCCGCGGGCGATGCTGCGGCTCTTGCCGCGACGCAGACGCTCAAGGGCCTGCTGCTGTGCCCGCGCCGGATACTCCTGGATGGCTGTCCGCGCGGCCTGTCCCAGGTCGCGAAACAACCGCGTCGGGTCGGGCGGGTCGGCCTTGACCCGCAGCGTCGTGTGGCCGAGCTCTTGAGCCATCCGCAGATCGTTGAAAGTGGTCAAGGCCATATCCAACCGCTTGTCCTGGCGCTTGATGTTGCGCTCCAGGGTCCGCATCTGCGTCTTCGTTTTCGCGGCCGCTTCGAGTGTCGGCTCGCGCCGGGCGGCGATCAGCGCCTGCCCCTTCGGCGTACGAACCCAGTCCTGGCGGACACGCAGCTCCACGTCGGCCTTGCGGTGATCTGCCCGGGCGCTGGCCAGCGCGTTGAGCTCGGCGTGTTTGGCCCAGATCATCCGCGCCGGATTGCGGACCCACTGGACCAGTCCCAGACGCCGTGACCGCGTCTTCTTAACCCGCGCCTCGGTCCGTTCGAGACGGGCCGCCGCAAGCGCCCGGATCGCCGCCGCCGGCGCCGTAATCTCCCGCCCGATCTGCTTGGCGGACGGGATTTGGGGGATGACGAGCTGATCGTACTCGGCCTGGGATTTTTCGCGATCGCGGACCATTTCATCGCGCACGGCCCGCGCCTCGGCGATCAGCGCCGAGACCTTGGAATCGATTTCCGGTGACGTGTCATGGGCCTGGTTCGAGCGCTCCTGATAGTCGCGGCGCTTGGCGGCTCTTTCGCTATTGTCGAGCCCCACGGCGCGGTTGATTTCGCCGCGATGCGAACGGACATCCTTGCGCTCAAGCGCGCTCGCCTCCGGTCCCAAATGCACCGTCGGATCGCGGTCGATGCCGCGCGCTGCGAGGCTCTCATTGGAGACCTGCGGCGCGTCTGGACCGAGGTGCCGGCGCAGGTGCTCGTTCTGAACCTCAGCCCACGGCTCACGCAGACCGCGCACGAATTGAGCATGGTTCCATTCGCGGTTTTTCTTACCGAACCCGTTGGACCCGACCCCGCGCGTCGTCACCAGGATGTGGGCGTGGTGGTTGCGATCGTCGCCAGTTTTGCCGGGCCGATGGATGTTGATATCGGCGATCATCCCTTTCGCGACGAGATGCTCACGAACGAAGTCCCGCACCAGTTCACGCCGCTGCAGGTCGGTCAGCTCGTGGGGAAGCGATAACAGCACCTCCTGAGCCGGTACGGCGTCCTTACGGCGCTCTGAAGCCTCCGCAAAGCGCACTGCGCCCTTGAAACGCCGCTGGCGCCCCCTCGGGGGCCATGATCTCGCTGTGGGCGATATCGTTCTTGTTTGAGAAGTCGAACTCCATGCCAAGACGCTCGTCGATCAGCAATGAGCCCGAACGATAGGCTGCGGCCGCCACGACGGACCGGCCCGCGCTCCTCTGGATCGTTTTCACCTCAAGCCGGTACTGGGCCACTTGGCTTCCTTAATCTGCCGCATGGCGGCGGGATCGCTAAGGGCCCCGGCCCTTGGCTCAAACCCCAGGCCGACGAAGGCCGCGCGGGGTTTGAGGGTGTCGGGCGGAGCCTGACCGCATCGTTGGTGGGCGTAGCCCAACCAACGAGGAACTGCGCCATTGTCCACAACTGACCTGACCGCCCTACGATGGCCCAAGTTGACGCATCTTGGTGATGGACGCACACCATGTCCTTTTTTAGCAGATTGAGCTCCTCCCGCGCGATGCCTGAAAAACGCCAACGGAACGATCGCCGCTCGAAGTATCGCCCTAGATCGGAGGCGCATAAGCTGCGTCGTCGGGAGCTTTGGGTGGCTCGCGCACAAGAGCGTGGGCTCTCCTCTCGTCTCTCCCAAGAAGTGGCGCTGAAGATCCGACTGGAGGAGCTGGAGAGCGCCCTGCTGGACGTCGGCAGGGACGGTGTTCACGGCCGGCGCAACGCCGTCCCGCTCGAGCAGATCACGGACGACGACCAGCGCTTCCATGTCCTGAAGGCCCGCGTTGAGCGTCTCGAAGCCCTCTGGTCGATCAACCAGCGCAAGCGTGAAACGCGAGGCAAGATCATCATCGGCGGCGCGCTCCTCGCCGAGGCCGCCGACCAGATGAC
>JAYUBD010000604.1:0-3369 GCA_043740995.1 Caulobacteraceae bacterium
AGGGCCTCGTCGGCGCGGGCCTCCATATCCAGGCACAGGCGCACGGTGCGCGAGAGTTTGGCGAAGCCGGCCGCGGCGTCGGGGCCGGATCGGGTCGGAATGGGCTGGGGCTCGTCCTGGTCCAGGGCGGCGGCAGGCTGTCGCGCCCAAGGATCGGCGGCGTCCGCTTCGGCCACGGCGCGGCGATGCACGCGGCGGGTAAGGTCCATGCTCAGCTCGCTGAGCTCTTCGATGATCCGCAGTCGGCGCTCGGCGCGCAGGACGGCGGCGGCCAGGCGATCAACCTCGTCCGGCGCGCCCGCATCGAACAGCGGCGCATCCGTAAGCGGATCGGCTTCGAGCCGGGGGTCCGGCGGCGAGAGGGTGGTGAGATCGGGCATGGGTGAATGATGCGGCATTGCACTTTGCATGTCAACGCATTTTGCAATTATTTGTTGGAAAGTGGCGATGTGCTTCTGGAGCGGAACATCCAGGCCCCCGTCATCGTCGATCACCCGTAAGAGGTATATCCACCTTCCGCGGAGTCCCATTCCAGTCGGTGATCTGGTTGGCATGAACATCGAAAACCCACGCCACCTCCGAAAGCGCCTTTTCGCCCGTCAGCGCCGCCCAGGCCACTTTCGCCTTGAAACCCGGCGGGGGCTTACGTCTCTTTCGTCTCGTCATGACCTCTCCCGCCCAACGGCTTCATCGCCGCGGTCAGGCGGAAATTCCACTGATCAGACCGTCCAAATTCTCCAGGCCGGCTTTGTCGGAAACTCATGCGGCCAGGTGAGTCACGGCCCCGTTGAACGAAGCGCCTCGCCGTGGCCCGGCTGGCCCGCGCGTCACCTCGCCAACGCCCGCGTAACCGCCTCCGGTTCGCTGGCGATGACCCGTAGCAATACGCTCGCCGGGCCCGTGGGGCGGCGGTGGCCTTGTTCGTAGTTGCGCAGGGTCTCGACCGAAAAACCGAAGCGCGCCGCGAATTGTTCCTGGCTGAGGCCCAGACGCCCGCGAATGGCCTTCACGTCGTCGGCGGTGACCACGGGCCGGACCAAGGTCGCGCGGGCGAGTTCGTCATCGGTAAAGGGGGGGCAGTCGTCCGCCGCCAGGGCCTGCGCCTCAATTTGCGCGTCGGGCATTTTTTTGAGAGCCGACCAACCGACGGCCGAAAGATCGATTTCAGCCCGGGTTTTTCGCACGATAGTCATCGCGTTCCTTTCGGTTGGCTAAACGCAGGCTGATAATTCGGCGGGCCTCGCCGCGCGCGGTATAGACGCACGCCAAACCGAGACCATCGACCTCGCCGATCGCCTTAATCCGCACCTCTCCATAGTCGCGTCGCGCATCGACGACTTCCAATGTCGGCCCGTCGAACATGGCCGCCGCGACATCGAATGGGAGAAGCCGGCCACGCGCGTTGGCGCGGCTCTTGGCTTCATCCCATTCGAAGATCATCCAGAAGACTACCGCGCCCACAGTAGTCAGTCAATGACGGATGAGGCCGCCTAGGAATGAATTCCAGCGACACCGCGTAATTGAGGTAGGCCCATCCTGATCCGCCCCGGGTTTGCCGGAGCCTCCAACTCTTGAGAAGATGGAGGCATCATGAGCAAGACGACGAACAAATTTTCGACCGAAGTCCGGGAGCGGGCTGTGCGGATGGTTTTGGAACACGAGGGCGATTATTCGTCGCGGTGGGCCGCGATCGTTTCGATCGCCGAGAAGATCGGCTGCGTGCCCCAGACCCTGCATACTTGGCTTGAGAAGGCCGACATCGACGGCGGCCGGCGGGCGGGCGTGACCACGGAAGTGGCCGCGAAGCTGAAGGCGCTGGAACGGGAGAACCGCGAACTTCGCCAGGCCAACGAGATCCTTCGCAAGGCCTCGGCGTATTTTGCTTAAGGAGAGCTCGACCGCCCGCTCAAGCGATGATCGCGTTTATCGATGATAACCGCCAAGCCCACGGGGTCGAGCCGATCTGCCAAGTCCTGCCGATCGCCTCGTCCCCACCTACCACGATCATGCCGCCAGGCGCCGCGCTCCTTCGCGGGCGTCGTCCCGCGCCAGGCGGGACGATGAGCTCCGACCGCACATATCACGGATTTTCCATGAGAACTTCGATGTCTACGGCGTGTGCAAGGTGTGGCGTCAGATGAAGCGCGAAGGGGTCGACGTCGCGCGTTGCACGGTGAAGCAGCGCGATTGCTCTCGCACCGACTTCGTATCCCAAGAAGGATGGGCCTACCTCAATTACGCGATGTCACCGTAACTCAACGACATGGGATCGCGGTCGCCAAGGCCGCCGGCCGTCACCTTGGCCGGCCCCCGAAGATGAATGGCCAGCAGATCACCGAGGCGCGGTCCCGCCTCGCCGGCGACGAGCGGGTGCGCGTCGTCGCGCGCGCCTATGGGGTCAGCGACAAGACGCTCCGGGCGACGCTGGCGCGCCGGGCGGATTGAGATGGCGGCGGCCGACCTGGCGCGCGTAAGAACGGTCAAGCCGCTTGCTTACGCGGCGCGGCTTTCTTCACACGAATTTCGACCTGCCGCCCTGCCCTGGCCAGCATCATCGCCAGGTGATCCAGTCCGAACAGGTTGAACTTACCGCGCACGAGATCGGAAATGCGCGGCTGTGTCACGCCCAGGCGCTTCGCCGCCTCGGCCTGGGTCCAGCCTTGCGCCTTGATGTGGTCGGCCAAGGCGATCATGAGATCAGCCCTGGCCTTCAGGACGGCGGCCTCTTCAGGCGTGTCAGTGATCGCGTCCCAAGCCGTCGCGAACGTCTTTCCGGTAGCAGTCATTGATTTCTTTCCTCTAAGAGTTCTTTCAGTCGCTTCCGACTTATTTCGATATCTTTTGTTGCCGTCTGCTGTGATTTCTTATTGAAGCAGTGCAGGACGTAAACCGCCTCCAGAAACTTGGCGATGTAGATCAGTCGAAACGCGCCGGCTTCGTCCCTCACCCGAATTTCCCGAACGCCGGGGCCAATCGTCGGCATCGGCTTCCAGTCGTCAGGGTCCCGTCCGATTTGCGCCATGTAGAGCGCGAACCCCGCGCCGCGCCGTGCATCCTCCGGGAAGGTCGTCAGAACGTCGTGAGAATCGCCGAGGAAACGCAGCGGCTTGGGCGGTTTGGACATCGGCGAAATATATAAGCATTCGCATTATTGTCAATGGTGCGGGCAAGGGGCCGAGCCTTGGGCGCGTCCCCGAGAGGACCGCGCTCTATCTCCGCTGCGCTTCGACCGAGCCGCCAATCGGCGTCTCGTCCCTGTGGGGTGACGATCGGAGTTACGGTGACATCGCGTAATTGAGGTAGGCCCATCCTTCTTGGGATACGAAGTCGGTGCGAGAGCAATCGCGCTGCTTCACGAAGCCCTCCGTG
>JAYUBD010000605.1:0-3368 GCA_043740995.1 Caulobacteraceae bacterium
CTGGCCGGCCTATACCGCCGAAACCGACAGCCTCATGCAATTTGACGCCACGCCCTCGGTGAAGACCCATTTCAGAAAGGCGCAATATGACGCCCAGCAAACCGCGCAACTGCCGATCATGGGCGTTGGCCAATAGACGTCCCGGCCCCGTCGGGTGATTCCGGATTTGAACCCTGGTTCAGCCGCTGGGGCCTGACGGCCGACGGACCGGCGTTCACCACCCCCTGGGGCAGCGCGCTGCGACCGGTGCGCCGGGGCGGCGTCGCCGCCATGCTGAAAATCGCCGGGGGCCCGGAAGAGTGCAACGGCGCCTATCTGATGGAATGGTGGCGAGGTGATGGGGCCGCGCGGGTCCTGGCTCACGATTCCCCCGCCCTTTTGTTGGAGCGGGCGACGGGCGCGGGGTCGCTGGCGGCCATGGCGGAAGCCGGCGAGGATAACCGGGCCAGCCGCATCCTGTGCGCGGCGGTGGCCCGGCTGCATGCGCCCAGATTGCCCCGGCCGCCCGCCACCCTGATCCCCCTGACCGTCTGGTTTCGCCAACTGGAGCCCGCTGCCGCCGCGCATGGCGGGGTTCTGGCCACGGCGGCGGCGGCGGCGCGGACCCTGCTCGCCGCGCCCCGCGATGAGGGCGTGCTGCACGGCGACATTCACCACGACAACGTGCTGGACTTCGGGCCGCGCGGCTGGTTGGCCATCGATCCCAAGGGCCTGATGGGCGAGCGGACCTTCGACTACCTTAACCTGTTCTTCAATCCATGGCCCGCCGCCGCCGCGCCCGGTCGGTTCGAACGGCGTCTTGAGCTGGTGTCCCAGGCGGCGGGGCTGGAGCCGCGGCGCCTGCGATCTTGGATCATCGCCTGGGGCGGCCTGTCCGCCGCGTGGACCCTGCAGGACGGCAGGGACGCCGCCAACGCGCTTCTGATCGCACGGATCGCCGCCGGTTAGAGCCGGGCGTTGACCCGACGATGCGCCGTCTCCTGGGTCATCACCGACGCGACCAGACCCAGGGCCGTGAAACCCATCATGTACCAGGCCGGCGACAGCGGATCCCCGGTGAACTCAATCAGCGAGGCGATGACCGGCTGGGTCGAACCGCCGAACACCGCGACCGCTGTCGCATAGACGGCGCCCATACCCAGCACGCGGACTTCCTTGCGCAGGGATTCGCTGATCGAAACGAACACCGCCGCCGTGCTGAGCGCACTGGTGAAGGTGATCACGGCGGTGGCGATCAGCAAGGTCGGCGCATCATGATTGCGCACCAACAAATAGAAGGCGGGCCAGGTCGCGATCAGGAATACGATCCGGGGCCAGATCATCATCGCCCGGCGGCCAAGCGAATCCGACAACAGGCCGCCGATCAGGCCCGCCGTCAGGCCGCAAACCCCGCTGACCACCGTCGCGCCCAACGACACCTGGGCCGACATGTGCAGCGTCTTGAATGCATAGGTGGTCATATAGCTGAACACATAGGTCGACACCGTGGAGGCGGCGATCAATGCCATGCCCCGCGCCAGCACCGGGGCGCTGGCCATCAGGGTGGCCGTGTCCGGATGCACGGCGCTTAGCGTCTCGGGGCGGTGCAAGGTCTCGGGCAGGCTGCGGCGCAGCAGCAGACCAAAGGGCAGGGCGACGGTGCCCAACAGGAAGGCCACCCGCCATCCCCACAGATCCAGGCTCGCCGCGCCGGCGGTGGAGGCCAGGATGACCCCCACCAGACCGCCGACCAGATTGGCGATGTTCTGGCTGCCGCCCTGCCAGGCGCCGTAAAGGCCGCGCCGGGCCGGCGGCGCCGCCTCCACCAGAAAGGCGGTGGTTGGACCCACCTCGCCGCCCAGAGCGAACCCCTGGCAAAGCCGCCAGAACAGGACGAGGATCGGCGCCGCCACGCCGATCGTCGCATAGGACGGGGTGAGGGCCAGCCCCAGGATCGAGGCGCCCATCAACGCGAAACTGAACATCATGGCCGGGCGGCGTCCGTGACGGTCGGCCCAGCGCCCGATCAGCACCGCTCCGATCGGCCGCAGCAGGAAGCCGACGCCAAAGGTGGCGAGGGTCAGGATCAGGCTGACGAACGGGATGTGGCTTGGAAAAAAGTTCCGCCCGATCTGCGAGGCGAAGGTCGCATAGACCGTGAAATCATAGAATTCCAGGGCATTGCCGGCGACGGCCGCCATTACCTGGCGTTTGGTGATCGGCGGATGGGCGACAGCCTCGTCCGGGGTCGTGTTGAACGCAATCGTGGTCATATTCCGCTCTAGGAACCTGCGTCAGCCGCTGAGCGGCCCCGCGCATAGCCCGGGGCCAGCACGCGGTAGATGGCCGCGGGCGGGGTCAAGGCCACCGGCAGCAGCAAGGCCATCAGGGCCGCCTGCAAGACCGTTTGGACAAGCATGGTCGGCGCCAAATAGGCCGCGAGGGTGAAGGCCTTGGGATGGATGCCGCCGCTTTGGACGGTCAGGCCGGTCAGCACCGCCGCCACCGCGAGGATGACCAGCAACGAAAGCAGATAGATCACCAGCACCAGGGCGCCCACCAGGCAATAGGTCCCCAACAAGGGCCAGAACCGACCGCGCGTCAGAGTCCAGGAGCCGAACAGATTGACCCGACCGCTGTCAAAGGTCAGCGGCCCCGCCAGGGACAACCTCACCAACAGCGCGGCCATCGCACAAAGCACGGCGCCAAAGACCAGGATGCCGACCGCAAAGGCCGCGGCCTTGAAAGCGACCGTGAAGAGCGCGAGCACGATGCCGGCGACCACCACCAGAGCGATATAGACCCCCGCCAGCACCAGAAGTTGCAGGCAGATCAGGCCCAGTTGGCGAGCCTCGTCCATGCCCAATCGAACGAATCCGAACCTCGCCGCCTCCGGTTGCAGGATGGCCCGATTCATCGCGGCATTGATCACGGCGTTGAACACCACCGAGAGCGCGAGCGACATCAGGAAAACCGGCGCCAAATGCTGAAGCAATGGAATGACCACGCCCGGATCGGGCTTCGCGACCATCGAAAGCGACATCAGTTGAGCGAGGTCTGGCGCCGCCAGGGCGAACACCCCGCCAAACAATACCAGAGACGCCGCAAACTGAAGCGCCGCCCACACGACCACCGCCCCGGGATGCTCGCGCACCAACCGAAACCCCGTGAAGGCCGCGTCCTGGATCGAAAACCCGGCCATCCCTTGCGTCCCTCCCAAAGGCCTGAGCGCCGGCGCCCTCCCGGTCCTCGCCCAGGCGATGCAACCTACTCCCAGAAAAGCGTCGCCCCCGCCAGCCCCCCTTATCGGTCGGCGATTTCAGGGGCATCATCGCGGCAGTCAGGCAGAAACTCCACTGATCACCCTGTCCAGATTCCCAAGGCCGGCT
>JAYUBD010000606.1:0-3363 GCA_043740995.1 Caulobacteraceae bacterium
AAGACCGTGACCCTCAATCGGCGGCCGCGCCGGGCCTCATTGACAGGCGGATCGATCAGGCATTCCTGGCCATCAGGCCCCCATCAACCGGTATGGTCACCCCCGTGATGTAGGAGGCGGCGGGCAGGCACAGGCTCAGGGTGATGTGCGCCACTTCGGCGGGGTCGCCATAGCGGCCCATGGCCGTGCGCCGCTTGGCATACGTGGCTTTCTGGTCTTCCGGAATCGCATCGGTCATGCCGGTTCGGATCGGCCCGGGGCAGATGCAGTTGACGGTGATGCCTTCGCGGCCAAGCTCCACGGCCAGCGACCGCGTCAGACCGGTCACGCCGGCCTTGGCGGCCGAATAGATGCTGCCACGCGCCGTGGCGCCAAGGGCTTCGGTCGAGGCGATGTTGACGATGCGCCCACTTGAGGATTTGCGAAGATACGGCAGCGCGGCGCGGATCATGCGCGGATGCGCGGTGAGCAGGATGGCCAGTTGCCGCGCCCATTCGGCTTCGTAGGTCTCGCCATCGATGGGCATGAATCCCGATACCCCGGCATTGTTGACCAGGGCGTCCAGGCCGCCGAAATGCTCGGCAATCTCTTGCACGACGCGGGTGATCGTCTCCCCGCTCGACACGTCGAGCGCCCAGGCGCGGGCTTCGCCGCCCTCGGCGCGGATGTCGGCGGCGACACGCTCGGCGTCCTCCAGCCGCCGGTCGGTCACCGCCACGCGCGCGCCCTCGCGAGCGAACACATGGGCGGTGGCGCGGCCCATGCCGCTGGCCGCCCCGGTGATCAGGGCGACCTTGCCCTTTATCGAGCGGCTGAGATCGGCGACGGGGTCCATGGGGGATCTCCTCGGGGCGGACGGAACGGCGACGCTATCAGCTTTTGCCAGGCGCGCCATCGCGCTTGTGGGACGGGCCCCGGGCCAACCAACAGGACGATTGACGGGAGGCGGCGACTTGGCGCCAATGACGCGCTGAACACGTCGATTGAGGGAGGCGATAAATGCGGCCTGCAGCCATGGTGCGGACGACGGGATGTCGGGCTTGACCGACTCGGTCTCAGCCGATCCTTCGCTGGAAACGACGCCCGCTGTTCAGCGCCTCGATTTCAAAACCAAGCTGTTTTACGGGTTTGGCTCCATCGCCTTCGGGGTCAAGGACAACGGCTTCAGCTATCTGCTGCTGCTGTTTTACAATCAGGTGGTCGGCCTGCCGGCCCCCCTGGTGGGATTCGCCTTGATGATCGCGCTGATCTTCGACGCGACGATCGATCCGGTGATCGGCCATCTGTCGGATAATCTGCGCAGCAAATGGGGTCGGCGCCATCCGTTCATGTACGCCGCCGCGCTGCCGGTGGCGCTGACCTATGCGGCCCTGTGGAATCCGCCGCATTGGGATCATCAAGCGCTGTTCTTTTATCTTTTGTTCATGGCGATCAGCATTCGGGCGCTGATCTCGTGCTACGAAGTGCCCAGTTCCGCCCTCGCCGCCGAGTTCAGCACGGGATACGATGAGCGGTCGGTGTTGCTCAGCTATCGTTATTTCTTTGGATGGGTCGGCGGTCTGGCGATCAATCTGCTGGCCTTCGCGGTCCTGCTGAAGCCCGACAAAATCCATAAACTTGGCCAGCTCAATCCCGTCGGCTATGCCCACTATGGCGTGGTCGCCGCCGTGGTGATGTTCGTCGCCATCCTGATCTCCGCAGCGGGCACGCACAGTCGTATCCCGACCCTCAGGCTGCCGCCGGCCAAGCGACACCTTACATTGCGCGAAGTTCTTGGCGAGATGCGCGATACCCTGTCCAATCGGTCGTTCGTGTTCCTGCTGTTCTCGACCATCGCCTCGGCGATGGCGGTGGGGCTGGGCGCATCCCTGAACAACTACTTCAACACCTTCTTTTGGGAATTCACCGCGCGGCAGATTTCAGGCTTCACGGCGGGCGTGTTCCTCTCGGCCATTTTCGCCCTGATCGCGGCCCCGATCATGTCCCGACGGTTTGGCAAACGCGGCACGGCGATGAGCCTGATGATGCTGTCGGTGGCCATCGGCATCGGGCCGCTCATTCTGCGCCTGCTACACCGGTTCCCGGCCAATCATACCGAACTTCTCTATGGTGTGATCTTCGGCGTCGCGGTGGTCGGAACCGGCCTCGGCATCGTATCCTCGACCATGGGCTCGTCGATGATCGCTGATGTGGTCGAGGCGTCCGAACTCAAGACCGGGCGGCGATCCGAAGGACTATTCTTCGCGGCTTCAGCTTTTGTCGGCAAGGCGGTCTCGGGTTTCGGAATCTTCTTCGCGTCGCTGCTGATCGCCGCCATTCATCTTAATCCGGGGGCCAATCCGGCGACCGTTCCCCCAGAAGTCGTACGCAATCTGGCGCTGATCTATTGCCCGGTGATCATTCTGCTCTACCTCGCCGCCCTCGCCCTGATGAACGGTTACAAGATTACCCGGGCTTCGCACCAGGCGACCCTGGTCCAACTGGCGGCGGACGCCGAAGAGGCGGTGCATCCTGTTTGACCGGCAGACGAGAGGAACCCCATGAGCTATCGGACGCTGGCCTACGCCATCGACGACGGGTTGGCGACAATCACCCTCAGCCGACCCGATCAGTTGAATGCTTTCACCGTGGAGATGGCGACGGAGCTGATCGAGGTGTTCGGCCGGGCGAGCCTGGACGACGCGGTCCGCGCGGTCATTCTGACCGGAACGGGGCGCGCCTTCTGCGCGGGCATGGATCTTTCCCGCGAGGGCAATGTTTTTGGCCTGGATGAGGATTTGCGCCCGACGCTCCTGGATATGACCGACCGTCTTGACGATCCGGCTATCCTCGCCGGGGTCCGCGACACTGGCGGGCGAGTCACTCTGGCCATCCACGATTGCCGCAAGCCGGTGATCGCCGCGATCAACGGCGCGGCGGTGGGCATAGGCGCCACCATGACCCTCGCGGCCGATTTCCGGCTGGCGGCGGACACCGCGCGCATCGGTTTCGTGTTTGGCAGGCTGGGCATCGTGCCCGAGGCTTGCTCCAGCTGGTTTCTGCCGCGGCTGGTCGGCCTGCAGCAGGCATTGGAATGGGTCTATACCGCCGAGATCATCAAGGCGGACGAGGCCTGCCGCAAGGGCCTGGTTCGCAGCGTCCATCCGCTCGCCGAACTTTTGGCCGAGGCGCGCGCGCTGGCCGACAGGATCACCCGCGGTCGCTCGCCGGTCGCCACGGCGTTGACGCGCCAGATGATGCAGCGCAACAGCGCCCAGGCGGGTCCCCTCGACGCCCACAGGATCGACAGCCTCGCCATGTTCTATACCAGTCTGGCTGACGGCAAGGAGGGCGTCGCGGCCTTCCGGGAAAAGCGGGAACCGA
>JAYUBD010000607.1:0-3362 GCA_043740995.1 Caulobacteraceae bacterium
AGCGCGCTGCGGGCCAGCCACAGCGACCGCTGGTTCCGCTGCCCCGCCATCAAGCCGAACGTCTCGGCATTGAGCCGCTTCCACTTGCCGCGCAGATCCGCCCAGCTCTTTCGTGCGGGGTGACTCACCACTGCCTCCGGCGCATAGCCTAGGCGCGCGCCGCTGGCGGTTGCGCGGCGCGACCATTCGACGTCTTCCGACAGACCAACCCGAAAGCCGCCAACCCTGTCGAACGTGACCCGACTGCAGAAAAGGTTGCCCGCTCCGGTGAAACCCTTCTTCTCGATGTAGGTCTTGAAATCAAAGGCGAAGACGCTTTCGAAGGCTTCCTCTGGGGTCATGTGGATCGGGTCGCTCACCAGCACCGTCACCCGTCCGCCCACCACATCGAAATGATCCAGGCCGCGGACTCCCTCCATTAGCCAATGCGGCTCGGGCACGCAGTCGGAATCGGTGAAGGCGAGGATGGCGCCCTGAGAGGTGGCCACTCCCCCGTTGCGCGCGGGGCCCGCGCCTTTCTCTGCGACAACCACTAGCCGTGCGCGGCCGGCGATCGCTGCCTCCACGGCTGGCGGGCCCTCCGGCGAGTTATTGTCGGCGACCACGATCTCGAACCGCTCCTTGGGATAGGTCTGGGCGTCGAGGGCTGATAGGCAGAGACTCAGGCCAGCAATATCGCGATAGTGGGGCACGATTACGCTGACAAATGGCGGGTCGGCGCTGGAATGGCCCTGCATGCGATCCCCAGGATGCAGCCGCCGGACCTGACCCAGCTGCGCCTTGGGTTATCCAGGCTAGTCGAGCATGTCTACCCCATTGACGCGGTTGTCTACGCCATTAAACAGCCATGGTTGACTGGCCAGAAAGCTTGTAGCGCGGGGTCGATTTGAACTGCCGCAAGGCTGGCCTAGTGAAACGTGCGGAAAAGGCGCCTTAGGTGGACTGCGGCCGTGGCTTTCGCGGGGGCGACGGGCCACTAACCGGTAAGGTTTACGTTTTAGGATGTAGCCCAAGACCCGCCCTCTGGCGGCGATGTGGAGGTAGAGCCAGTGGCCGGTGGACTGTCGTCCTTGTTCAAACGCAAACCGAAAACGCCTAGCGGCGCCGCGGCGCCGGCGCGCAAGGTGTCGGAACTGTTCCACCACGACGCCGTCGAAACCGATGCGGACGAGGCCGCGGCGCTTCCGCGCTTCAAATCCACCGCCGCCGACCAACTGGATCGCCGCCGGTCGGACCGCTTCACCGCGATGCGGATGAAGCTGCGCAACGCATTTACGCCGTCGCAGCCTGTTGCGAACCGCCGACTGTTCGCGGGACGCACTGAAATCCTCGCATCGATGATAAGTTCGATCGAGGACCAGCGCCTTCACTTGGTTCTCTACGGTGAGCGTGGGATCGGAAAGACCTCGCTGTTGCATATGCTGTCTGATGCGGCGCGCGAGGCGCGCTACATCGTCGTCTATTCATCCTGCGGATCAGCCTCCAACTTCCAGGACACGTTTCGGACTGCGGCGGCCGACATCCCGCTGCTTTATCACACCAATTTCGGCCCCACGACGGACGAGGCGGAAGCCGGGTCCACCCTCGCGGAACTGCTGCCAGACCATTTCTATCCGCGTCAATTCGCAGATCTCTGCGCCAAGCTCACCGGCACTCGCGCCCTCATAATCCTGGATGAATTTGATCGCGCCGAATCCAGCGAATTCCGGCGTGACTTGGCGGAGGTGATGAAATCGCTGTCCGACCGATCCGTGCGGGTTCAGGTGGTGATCGGCGGCGTGGCCGCCGACCTCGGCGAACTCGTCGAGCACATCCCGTCGATCCGGCGCAACATCCTTGCCATCCGCGTCACACTAATGGACGAGGAGGAAATCAAGCGACTGATCGCCAACGGCGAACGGGCAAGCGGCCTGGTGTTCGATGCCATAGCTCGGGAGTTCGTGGTGGCGATCGCTTGCGGCTGGCCCTATTTGGCGAGCCTGATCTGCCACCATTCGGGCCTGAATGCGATCGAGGCGGCCCGCAGCACGGTACTGCCGGACGATGTGCTTGCCGCGCTTGATGAGGCCATTCTGGAATTGCGCGCGCGATTGCCAAAGAACATCCAGATGCAGATGGACCGCATGATCGCCGAAGGGACGGGGAGGCTCCTGACGCTGATCGCCGGCGCCTCCCTGAAAGCAGGCGGCGCCTTTGGCGTAGCGGAAATCGAGGCTGACGCTGGCAAGTCTGCCACCTGCGAAGCCGCCAAGAAGCTGGTCGAGCAACTCGCCTCGGAAAAACTACTGGTGGAGCGCCGCGACGACGCCTATGGGCGCCACTATTGCTTTCAGGAAGAGGGACTGGCCCAGTATTTCTGGTTTCTTGGCACCAAGCAGAAATTCGAGGATCGGCGCATGAAGACGCCAAAGGTCAGTAACGGGTGACCTGCGTGGCCGCCCGGCGCAGTGCGTCGAGGGGTCTGACATCAGTTCCCCATCTATCGGGCACGCCCGCCACCTCCGGCAAACGTGAGGTAGTTCGCGCCGCTGTACTTGACATAGCGGCGCTGCCTATCGCGGCCAGCCGCGAGGTTGGTGCCTTATTGGCGCGGACTCCCGCCTGGACGCCGACAAAACAAATCCCCCAGGCGAAGCCGCCAGGGGGATTTGAACTGGACACGCGGCTAACCGCGTCGGTAGCCGCCCGGCAGGCGCCGATCTAGTGGAAGATCCAGTCGCTGGCCGTTAGCGTCGTGGGCGCGACGTGGTCCAGGTGAATAATATAGGTGGCGGACTGAGGACCGGAACCGTCTGGATCGAGCAGCACCTTGGTCCCGCCTGCGCCGTCCGATTGCAAGATCAGATGGTGGTCTGTGATCGGATTCAACCCACTAGGGTCGAGGGTTTTGAAGATCCCGCTCAGATCAATGACATCCTGACCGTGGGTGAAGTCGGTGATTTCGGCTACACCGGCAGGCTTGGTTGCGAACACGAAGTGGTCTGCGCCCGCGCCACCGGTCATCATGTTTCCCCCGACGCCACCGTTGAGGGTGTCGGCGCCGGCGCCGCCAACCATCGTGGTCGTCCAGACGTGGGTGTTGGGGTCGAGGATGACCCCAGCCGATCCCGCAGGCGCGATCGCACTTGCTGTATACGGCGTCAGCTGCGTGCCGACGATGACCAGCGGCGCCGCCGGAGCAACAGCGACCAGCGCCGAGGGTGCGGTCGGCGCTTCAGTCGGGCCGACCACTGCCGGCGGCGTCACGGCGGCGTGCGGGGCGGTCAAGATTGACGTGTCGCCGATGTGAGCCTGGGGGATCGTGGTGTTCCCGGAGGTGACGAGACCGGTATTGCCGGTGCCGAGGTTGAAGTAGGTCGAGG
>JAYUBD010000608.1:0-3356 GCA_043740995.1 Caulobacteraceae bacterium
TCGAAGGATCCCGCTCTTGTTTCTTGAACTCGCCGATGTGCTGACGCCGCAGGAACTTGAACGCCTGCGCACCCTGGCGCGCGGCGCGAAATTCGCCGATGGCCGGCTCTCCAACCCGCACACCAAGGTCAAGAATAATCAGCAGATTGATCATGCCGACCCGGCGCACGCCGAGTCGTCGCAGATCATGGCCATGGCCCTGCAGCGGTCCGAGGCGTTTCACGGCTTCGCCTTCCCGCGCGTCATGGCGCCGCCGATGCTGGCGAAATACGCCCCGGGCCAAACCTATGGCTTGCACACCGACGCCGCCTTCCTGCCTGTCGGCAACAGACCCCTGCGCTCCGACGTTTCGTGTACGCTTTTCATTGCCCCGCCTGAGTCATACGGCGGCGGCGAGCTATCGATCCAGCTCGGCGGGCGGGCGGTGACCTTCAAGGGCGCCGCCGGCTCGGCGATCGTTTATCCCTCCCACACCTTGCACGAGGTCAAACCGGTAACGTCCGGCGAACGCCTGGTGGGACTGACCTTCGTCGAGAGCATGATCCCCGACCCCGCCCACCGCGATCTGCTCTACAATCTTGACGAAATCGGCGCGCTTGAAGGCTTCAATATGACCTGGGAGAACCGCACGCGCCTGCAATATGTCCGCAACAACCTGCGGCGGATGTGGGGTGAATCGGAATAGGGTCCTATCCGGAGCGGATCGCCGCGGCGACCTCGCGGATGGAGTCGGCGAGCACGGCGTGGTCCCGCCCGGCGGCGTTCAGCCAATCCAGCCCGCGATCAATCTCGGCGCGATGCCGCGCGCGGGCCTGCGCCAGGACCTGATCGCGCAGTTCGGCGCTATAGGCGTGCTCGGGGGCCTTGGAATAGCGATTGAGGTCTGGACTAGCGAGCATGGCGCGGAGGTCGGCTTCCGGCGCGGCGCCGTGCAGGCGTTGCAGAGAGGCCGCCAGTCCGGCGGGCGGAGTTTGCAGAAAGGCCTCGAAATCGAGCCAGAGGATGCGGCCCGGAAAGGCGCGGGCGATCTGCGCGAGCGCCATGATCTCGCACGCCCAGCTCATGGCGGCGATCTCGCCCTCGCTCAGATCATCAAGGCGCCAGACGGGCCCGCCAAGTCGCCGGTTCAGCCTCTCCAGGCGCATCGGCGCGTTGACATTCAGCTCTACTCGCGAGGCCTCGCCGCCGAAAATCGTCGCCAGGTGGATGCTGGGCGAGACGACCATCAAAATCGCCGACGCCGACGGATTGAGCCGCATCAGCACGGGCCCGATTTCGGCCGTAAAACTTGTCGCCTTCAACAAGGCGCGCTGCCCCGGCCGATAGACGCGGGACCACAGCTTCAGGAACATGCCCGTCCACTGTTCGACCGACCTCGGATCGGCGCCGTCCATCGCCGCCATCGCCAGCGTGCGCAGAATGGCCGGCTCTCGCAGCGAAAAAACGCGATCGCTGATGTCCAGAAGCCTGGACAGCAGCGTCGAGCCCACGTGGCCGATGTGGAAGATGAAATCGCATTCGCCGTCCAGGCCCGCCGCCGCCTGTTCCAGTGACGCGCGCGCGATCCACTCGCCGGGCTCGGCCTGCGCCAAGAGGCGCTCGTCGAGAAAGCTGGCGGCGCGATATCTCGTCTCATCGAGAACAACCATGCGGACGGCGTCACGCGCGATGTCGAAGATCAGCGGATAGAGGTTCGGCGAGGCGAGCGCCGCCGCATCCATCAACGCCCCCGCCAATTGCTCTGTTCGATGGATCGTCAAACCTCCTGGCCGTCACGCGTGCCCGATCCGCCGGATCGGGCGATTCGCGCTAATCGGACCAAGGGCCATCTACCACGCCTGTTCGGGCGGCCGGAAGCGGACCTCGTCGCGGGCAAAGTCCAGACAAACAGTCTGAAACCGGCTGAGGATGTCGACGCCGATCAAGATCGCCGGCTTGTCGATCATGTTCCACAAATGAAAGGTATGCAGATCGGCGAAAGCGACCGGCCAGTTCGGGAGGCTGAGACCGCCAATGCGAAGATGGGGCAAATCGGCCATCTCGGCCAATATGGTCTGCCCTGTGACGCTGATGATCGGGGTCTCGAACCAACGGCTGGTGGGGCTGCGAGCGTAGGCCATCGCGCGCAAGGCTTTGTTGCCGATGGTGTTCTGCGCACCCGAATCAAGGAAGGCGACCAAGGGTATTCCCGCCAGATTGGCGTCGACGAGCGTCAGTTGACCATCGCGCCGACGAGCCTTCACCGCCACGATCATGGAGTCGTGCTTGAGCGGTTGCGAGACGGCGATGCGCAGCGCCCGGCCGCGGAAGTCGAGAGTGAGTTCCCGACCCTCAAGCCTGTCCAGGCCCAGCATGCCGTCGCCCCCGATATCCTTGGCCGGCAGGACGGACATGACGACCCCTTTTTCGGTGCGGCCGCTGATGTGGAGATCGGCGACGGTCGTGGGCGCCATCTGGACCCCGGCCACGCCGTTGAGCGATTCGACTGGCCCAATACCCAGTCCCAGGCGAGTCGCCAGTTCTATTGAGATGACCGACTGATTCGCGCCGGTGTCGACGATGAAGGCGAACGGGCCGGCCACGCCCACGCCAATGGGCACGGTCATCCGACGATAGATATCGGCCACCGCGGCGAGGGTGGTCGGCGGCACATAGTAGTCCTGGACGACGCCGGGCAGGCGCGAGGCGATGGACGGCATAATCGGCACCGCGGCGGCGGCGCGGTCCGGCCGGAAAAGGCCGAGACTCGTCATGGCCGCCCCAATCAGGGTTGCGGCCTTGCGCCGATCGACCACGTCGGGGACCTTGCCCATGAGCCTCGCCTTCGTTGGCGATTATACTCTCGAAAGCGTTAAACAACGAACCATTGGTTTGAGGCGCCGCCGCGGCCGATCACCATACAAGTCGCTGCGCCAGCACCGCCGCTCCGCGCGCCGGCGTTGCCGCGTCGTCCAACTCGCTGGTGAGAGCCCGCGCATCCGGCGAATGGGTGACGGCGTCCGGCCTGCCGGAAGGATCGACATTGGTGAAGGCCACAACTCGACCTTGGCGCTCTCCTGGCCGAAGTTGGCGCGCCTACTACACAATTCGCGGGGCGCCTCCTTGCCGATCCTGGCCCCTTGGGCACACCGTCTCGGCTATTCGGCCGATCGGGTCTTTCGCGATAGCAGTAACGCGGGCACACTGGCGGCATGTTCCTTAAGTTGCCCGATGTTTTGACCCCCGCCGAGCTCGCCAGCCTTCGCGAAATGGCCTCGAGCGCGAAATTCGCTGACGGACGGGTGTCGAATCCGCATTCGATAGTGAAACACAATTTGCAGATCGATCAAGCCGACCCGGCTTTTCGCAACGCCTCC
>JAYUBD010000609.1:0-3345 GCA_043740995.1 Caulobacteraceae bacterium
GCGCAGAACATCAGCGTGGCGCGGCCATCCGCATTCAGATGCGCCTGGGTCTCGTTGCCCGACCCGCCGACATCGAGATAGCCGACGCGGGTGTCATCCAGCACCCGAAAGCAATCCATGCCCTTGGGGCTGAGATTGATCCGCGCCTCCGGTGACGCCGTGGCGACGAAAAACACCGGTTGCCGGGCGATGAAGTCGCGGTGGTCGGCGGTCAGCGCCTCGAAAAACTCCGCCATGCTGGGGCTCCGGTTGGTTGCGGCGACACCATCTTGGGGTGAAATCGCGGGCGAGGCCAGGGGGGCGATCGACCGATCACGTTAGCGGCGCGCCCGGCGGATTCTAGAGCGTCGTCGGATCACCCGCGGTGGCCCGCCCGCCCTCCACCCAACACTTCATCGCCGTGTCCATCCGCTGGCGGCTTAGGGTGTCGTACAGGGCCTGGTTCTCGGCCGACAGCGCCTCGCGCCACTCGCCCATCCGGCTGCGGCGGAAGAAGTCGGCATTGTTCCGCCACTCGCCCAGGTGTGCAGCAGGCGCGTCCGTGTCGGCGTTCGCGCGCATGGACGCGAAGGAGGCCGCTTCGACCAGCCTGGGCCAGATGGCTTCGTCCACCGGGATGCCGAGGAATGCGGAAAGCCGGCGCATCTCTCCGGCGAGATCGGCCTTCAGGTCGGCATAGTGCAGGAAGAAGAGGTTCGGCAGCCGGCGCCACGCCCAATAGGTCTTGAGGAAGTGGGTTGAGGAGCCGAAGGGCCAACCGTCATCGGTCCACGGCTGCGCCGGCGTCGTCATCCAGATCGGGAAGAGCGCGTTCGGTTCGGTCGGATAGGGACGTCCGGCGTCCTCTGGCTGGCCGAGCCGCCGCCGGACGTCGGCCATGCTCTTGTCGGATGCGTTCTCCCAGTGGTCGAGCATCGAGAGGAAGGCGTCGCGCGGGTCGCGGCCACAAACGACGTAGGCTAGGTCGCTGAAATAGGGCAGGCCGTCCAGCGGCGTGTGCGTCTTGAGCACGCGTCGGAAGGGCTGCGCGCCGAGTTCGGCGTTCACCGCCTCGATCGCCTGGGTCACCCGTTCGATCCAACGCGAAAGGCGAGTGAGTGGCTGCGGCAGTTCCGGCGCCTGGTGCACCAGGAGGGCGCAGACCATCTGCGTCCAGGTGGTCCCACATTTGGGTGGGGTGCAAACAAGAATGTCCCCCGCTCGATGGGTGAAGCCTTCCCACCGATCACTTTCGTAGATCGGCGTTTTGTAGCTGTGTAGGCGTTCCGGCAGGGTTGCTGTTTCCATCGGAGTTGCTCTCCATGCAATCGCCAGTGAAGATTAACTTGTCTGATTGCCGCCGCCGATACAAGCGCCGAAAAGGCCCCGTCGCGACCCGCCGCGCGGTTGGCAATACTCAAATCGGCTGAGCGTATGCCGACTGCTGGTCCACCTGAAGCGGTCATCCGGGAGGTCGGCTTCAGGGCCACAAAGGCGCACTACCCTGACTCAGCGCAATTGACCGAAGTGACCCGGCCGAGAAAAACTGTGACACCCGCTGGCGTGCCGCCCCACCAAAAACGGCGCAACATTGTTTTCTATGTGACAAACGTTGCAGTGGTTCGTTAAATCCGTCGTCCCTTTGGAGGGGGATCCAATGATTATGTCAAAACTTATTATCGCCACAGCGGCCATCGCTGCGGCCTCGGCAGTCTCGGTCTCGGCCAGCGCGGCTAACCTGTTTGTCAACGGTGGATTCGAATCCGGCGATCTTACCGGCTGGACCCTTACAGATGCCGGCAGCGGTTCCTGGTACGTCAATGGCAACGGCGCCGGGACCACGCTCAATAATTTCTCCGTCCCGACCAACCCCGGCGGTGGAAGTTTCGTCGCCAACACCGACCAGTTCGGCCCCGGCACCCACAGCCTGTCGCAGTCCTTCACCCTGGCTGCCGGCGCCTATACCCTGTCCTTCGACGGTCGCGGCAACGACCACAGCGGCGCGGGTCCGGCTCCCGATCAGCGGATCTACGTCCAGGTCGACGGCGCCGACATCTATTCGGGCATCATGACCCTGGACTGGGCGAACTACACCTTTAACCTCGCCCTCGGGGCCGGGGCGCATACCATCTCGTTCAACGAAACCGACGACCGGAATTTCTTCAGCGCCGGCCTCGACAATGCGAGTCTGTCGGCCGGCGTTCCCGAACCGGCCACCTGGACCCTGATGATCGGCGGCTTCGGCTTGGCCGGCGCAGCCCTTCGCCGTCGCCGCGAGGTCGCCGCGGCCTGACGTCTACGGCCAATTCAGACGCGCCGCCGGTCCCTTGGATCGGCGGCGTCGTCGTGTCTGGCTGGCGAAGCCGTTGGTTAACGGCCTTGCCCAAATTCCGGGTCGATCCCGCAAGCCCCCACTTTTGGCGATGCGCGGTTTTCCGGCGACGCCGGCCGTTGAACCGGTTGGGCGTTGCGCTGAGGATCAGCTTTCCGCGATTCACGAGGACGCCGCGCAATTCAGCGGCGACGATCCCGCCGTAGGTGCTTACCGGTCTCGGCGCCGTCCTCGGAATCGCAACGCCCCCGACTCGGCTCAGTCCGCGCGCTGCATCGCCGCCGTCATCCGCGGTTCGAACTTTCGCGTGCTGTCAGGCGGATCGCATCCGCCATGGTTTTGGCGACCGCTTCCGGGGTTCGCAACTTGATCCTATTGGACCCGAGAGTTCACCGGCATTCCAGCAGTGCTATTTGATCAGAGTCGTTTGGAGCGCGACCGTCATCCAACGGCCGTTCTGCTTGACGTACACGCGGGTGAACCAATAATCACCGCTGTAGTCCTTGCCGTTTTCGGCGCCCTTCTGACCCGCTCGCCCGGTTACCACCGCGGCGTCGCCATAGACCCGGATGTTCAAATCCGAGATTTCCCGCGATTGGTATTTCGCCGCTCCGGAGCGGAAGTCTCGGACAATTTCCGCTTTTGTGCGCAGCTCTCCGCGCAATGTAATGAAGGTGTAGTCGTCCGCCGTCATGCGCTCCAGGGCGGCGGCGTCGCCGTGAACGATGGCCTGATTCCGCGTTTCCTCAAGCGACCGAATCGTTTCGATGGCGGATTTTCCTGATCCTTGATCCGTGGCGCAGGCGCTGCTGGAAATCAACGCAAAATTCAACATCGCCATCGCGACTATTGCATGAGCATTCATAGGCGATCTCCGATTGAACGGGTCGAGGCGGTTTCGCCGTCTGGCGCGAGCCGCCAACGGAAAAGCCACGGCTCGAATGGGTCGCGGGACATCTCATGAACCGATACGTCGATGGCTCAGAGTTTACAATCATGGGATCCGCTGAATGAGCGGTCATTGCTCCGCTCTC
>JAYUBD010000610.1:0-29785 GCA_043740995.1 Caulobacteraceae bacterium
GATCACGATGTCGCCGAGGCCCTGGCCGGCGTCCGGCTGCTGCGGCGACTGGCGCGCACAGCCCCGCTGAGCGACATCATCACCGGAGAGATCCTGCCGGGTCAGGCCCTGCGGTCGGACGATGAATTGTTGCAGGATTTCCGCGAGCGGGCCGATACCGTCTATCATCCGGTCGGGACCTGCATGATGGGCGCCGATCCCCGCCGTTCGGTGGTCGATGCCCGGCTGCGGGTGCATGGCGCCCAGGGCTTGCGGGTGATCGACGCCTCGATCTTTCCGACCATCACTTCGGGCAACACCAATGCGCCCACCGTAATGGTGGCGGAGAAGGGCGCGGCCATGGTCCGCGAGGATGGGCGATAGCGGTCAGCGGCGGCCGGCCCCCCCTTATCCCAATGCGAGAAGGGATTCCGTGCTGATCTTGGTTTTCAGCCATTGCAGAAACACGTGCACTTCGCGGCGGGTTCTTTGCGGGCGGTCGGGGGCGACGACATAAAAGCTCTGAGGATCATTGAACGTCCGGCTTGACGCCAGCACCAGGCGACCGGTGCGCAGATAGGCCTCCATGAAAAGGGGATGCGACAATACGCATCCGGCGTCGCTGGCGGCCAGTTCCAAGGCGGCCACCGTCGTATCGACCGTGGGTCCAGGTATGGCGTCGATGTCGCCGATGTTCAAAGCGCTCAACACCCCAAGCCAGTGCGTCTCATGGCCCATGATGTGGATCATCTTGTTCTGGACCAGGGCGGCAAGGTCGAGGGGGTGCGTCGCCAGCGCCAGCAGGGCGGGGCTGCAGGCGATCGCCAGATCCTGATTGAGCAGGCGTTCGGAAACATAGCCTTGAAAGCGCCCGTCGCCATAGCGGATCTCAAGGTCGGTCGCCTCGTCAGGCGATGCGTTATCCCAGACCGTGGAGGACAGTCGAACCTCGATATTCGGATAGGCGGCGAAGAACGAGGGCAGGCGCGGCGCCAGCCACAGCGCGGCAAACGAAACCGGGGCGTGCACCAGCAGGTGGACCTTGGCGCGGGTCCCGAACAGGCCGACCGTTGAAATGGCCAGATCGTCGAACGCCTTACGCACCGGGGCCAGATAGGCGACCCCCATGGCTGTCAGCTGAACGCCCCGCGGTTTGCGTTCGAACAGCACAAACCCCAGATGATCCTCCAGCGCCCGCACCTGGTAGCTGACCGCCGCCTGGGTGATGTTCAACTCCTTGGCGGCGGCGGTGAAGCTTGACCTCCGGGCGGCCGCCTCGAAGGCGCGCAGCAAGAGCAGCGGCGGCAGACCGGCAATGGGGGCGCGCGTATTGGGCATGTGCGAGCCATAAACCAATTGAGGTCAAACGTAAGGAATTACCGACTTGCTTCGCTACGGCAGGGCAAACTAGGCTGGCCGCTCCGTTCGCATCAATTGAAACAGGCCGCATGAAGTCGCACGCACGGGTGGTGATCATTGGCGGCGGCATAATGGGCGCCAGCCTGCTCTATCATCTGGCGGAGCTCGGTTGGACCGACACCCTGTTGATCGAGAAGGACGAGCTGACCTCAGGATCGACCTGGCATGCCGCAGGTCAGTGTCCCAGCATCACCGGCAGCTACAACCTGGCCAAGATGCATGCCTATAGCAATCAGCTCTATCCGAGATTGGAGGCGATCACCGGCCAGTATGTCAGTTGGCACGCTGCGGGCGGGATTCGGCTGGCGACCAATGATCGCGAGCTGGCCTGGTTCAAATATATTCACGGCTACGCCAAGGCCATCGGCTTTGACATGGAGATCATCGGCCCAGATGAGATTCGCCGACTAAACCCGTTCCTGACCATCGACGGCGTCATAGCCGGCGCCCATACGACCGGAGACGGCCATGCCGATCCGGCGGGTCTGTGCAACGCCATGGCGATCGGCGCGCGCAATATGGGCGCGAGCATCATGCGCAAGAATCGGGTGGTCGGCATCGACCCGCTGCCGGGCGGCGCTTGGCGCGTGCGGACCGAGCAGGGGGATGTCACCGCCGAGATCGTTGTCAACGCGGCGGGTTGCTACGCGCGTCAGGTCGGCCGGATGGTCGGGCTCGACACGCCGATCACCAATATGGAGCACCACTACATCGTCACCGATCCGATTCCCGCCTTCGTCGAACGCGGTGTCGAAATCCCGGTGATGCGCGACCCCTACATGTCGGGCTATTTTCGTCAGGAACAGAACAGCGGCCTGATCGGGGTCTATGAGAATATCGGACTGCGCGAAGCCTGGGCGCCGAAGGGGACGCCCGAGTGGGGATCGACGGCCGAGCTGTTTGGCGGTGATCTCGATCGGATCTCGTTCTGGCTGGAGCGCGCTATCGAACGGATGCCGATCTTTGGCGAGGTCGGCATCCGACGGGTGATCAACGGCGCCATTCCGCACACGCCGGACGGCGGCCCGTTGCTCGGGCCCGCCCCGGGATTGCGAAACTTCTGGATGTGCTGCGGGACCTCATTCGGCATCGCCCAGGGCGGCGGCGCCGGCAAGTATCTCGCCCAATGGATGGTCCACGGCGACGCCGAGATCAACATGACGGAGTTCGACCCCCGCCGATACGGCCCCTACGCTGATGAGGCCTATTCTCGCGCCAAGGTCTTGCTCGACTACCGCATGACCTTCACCACCCGCCTGCCGGGAGAGGAAGAGCCGGATGGCCGGCCTGCCAAGGTCAGCCCGCTGCATGACCGGCTTGCCGCGCAGGGCGCGGTCCACACCGAGACTTTCGGCTGGGAGCGCCCGAAATGGTTCTCGCTCGACGGACGACAGGAAGTCTCGGGCTACGGACGGACGAATGTCTTCGAGGTGGTCGCCGAGGAGGTTCGCGCCGTACAGGAACGGGTCGGCGTTTTGGACCTGACCGGCTTCGCCAAGTTCGACGTATCGGGCCCCGACGCGGAGGCCTTCCTCAACCGCATCTGCGCCAACATCATTCCCAAAAAGCGGGGCGGCATCGGCCTGGTTCACCCGCTGTCACGCGGCGGCCGGATCGCCGGCGAGATGACCGTCACGCGCTTCGCCAACGACCGGTTCTATTGCCTCTCCGCCGCCGTCGCCGAACTGCGGGACCTCGACCTGATGAGCCAGTCGCTGGCGCCGGATGAGCAGGTCGTCATAACCAACGTGACCATGGACCGCGGCGTACTGGTGCTCAGCGGGCCGCGCTCGCGCGACCTGTTGGCCAAGCTGACTGACGCTGACCTGAGCAATGCCGGCTTCCGCTGGTTGAGCGGCCAGGAAATCAACATCGCCGGCCACCCGGTCCGCGCGCTGAGGGTCAGCTATGTCGGCGAGCTTGGCTGGGAGTTGCATCCGCTGATGGGCGACATGGCGCCACTCTATGAGGCGATCTGGCGGGCCGGCCAGGAATTCCGGATCGCCAACTACGGGCTCTATGCGGTCAACACCATGCGAATCGAGAAGGGCTACAAGGCCTGGGGCAGTGAATTGACCAACGAACTGACCATGCCTGAAGCCGACATGAGCCGGTTCATCAATTTCAAGAAGCCCGATTTCATCGGCAAGGCGGCGACCCTGAGCGCACCCGATCGCCCCCTCCGGATCGTCTACTGCGAGATGGATGCCGCTGGTGTCGATGCGCGGGGCGCCGAGCCGGTGCTGGTCGGCGAACGCTGTATCGGACTGACAACCTCGGGCGGCTATGGCCACCGGGTGCGCAAAAGCCTGCTCTTCGCCTGCATTGACACCGAATTCTCAGCGCCGGGGTCTCAGTTCGAGATCCATGTGCAGGGCCAACGACGCACGGCCACGGTGCTGGAACACCCCGCCTACGATCCCGACAATCTGACGATGAAGGTCTAACCGCCATGCCCGCCGACCTGCCTGGCCGAGCGCGTGTCGTCATCGTTGGCGGCGGGGTTATCGGATGCTCTGTCGCCTATCATCTGGCGAAGATCGGCTGGAACGATGTTGTCCTCCTGGAACGAAAACAACTGACCAGCGGCACGACCTGGCATGCGGCGGGCCTGGTTGGGCAGCTGCGACCTTCGATCAACATGACGAAGCTCGCCAAGTACACGGGCGAGCTCTACCTCGGCCTGGAAGCGGAAACCGGCCAGGCGACCGGATATCGCCAGTGCGGCTCGCTTTCGATAGCGACGAACCTTGAGCGCTTCGAGGAACTCAAGCGCAGCGCGTCGATGGCAAAGGTCTTCGATCTGCCGGTTCATGTGGTGAGTCCGGAAGAGATCAAGGCGCTGTTCCCGATCGCCAACGTTGATGACGTCGTTGGCGGAATTCACATCCCCAGCGATGGCTATGCCAACGCGGTCGATATCACGCAGGCGCTCGCCAAGGGTGCGCGGGCCGGCGGGGTGCGGATTTTCGAGAACACCAAGGTCATTGGGATCCGCCAGGACGGCGAGCGGGTCACGGGCGTCGAAACCGCCGAGGGCCGCATCGACGCCGACTATGTGGTTCTCTGCGGCGGCATGTGGACGCGGGACCTCGCCGCCAGCGTCGGCGTCGCCGCGCCGCTGCACGCCTGCGAGCACTACTATGTGCTGTTCGAAGGCGTCGACGGCCTTGACCCGGGGCTGCCGGTGCTGCGCGACTACGACCATTGCGCCTATTACAAGTACGACGCTGGCAAGCTGTTGGTCGGCGCCTTTGAACCCCATGCCCGCCCCTGGGGCGTCAATGGCATTTCCGAGGATTTCTGTTTCGACGAGATCCCCGGTGACTTCGGTCATTTCGAGCCGGTGCTGGTCGACGCCATGCGACGGGTGCCGGCGCTCGAGACGGCGGGCATCAAGAAATTCTTCTGCGGCCCCGAAAGCTTCACGCCGGACGTCCGCTATCACCTGGGCGAGTCGGCTGAGCTGAAGAACTGCTTTGTCGCCGCCGGCCTCAATTCCATCGGCCTGCAGTCGGCCGGCGGGGTCGGCAAGGTCATGGCCGAATGGATTCGGGATGGTCGTCCGCCAGCCGATCTGTGGACGGTCGATATCCGACGCAACATGCCATTCCAGATCAATCGCAAATACCTGCGCGAACGGGTCAGCGAGAGCCTGGGCCTGCTGTACGCCACGCATTGGCCGTTCAAGCAGTATGAGACCGCTCGTGGCGTCAGACGCTCGGCGATCCATGATCGTGTGGCCGCGGCGGGCGCCTGCCATGGCGAGGCGTTCGGCTGGGAGCGACCGAACTGGTACGCGCCGGCCGGGACAGCGCCCCGATACCAGTACAGCTATGGCCGCCAGAACTGGTTTGAGCACAGCGCTCGCGAGTGCCGCGCGGTGCGCGAGGCCGTCGGGCTGTTCGACCAGTCATCCTTCGCCAAGTTCCGTCTCGAAGGACGCGACGCAACTGCGGTGCTCAATCAGGTGTGCGCCAACGATATTGACGTCGCGGTGGGCCGCCTAGTCTACACCCAATGGCTAAACCATAGCGGCGGGATCGAGGCCGACCTGACCGTGACGCGGCTGGATGAAAACGCCTATCTCATCGTGACCGCCGCCGAGACCGAGGTCCGCGACTTCAACTGGTTGAAGCGTCACATCCCGCTGGAGGCGCGGTGCATACTCACCAATGTGACGTCGGGCATGGGCGTGATTTCGATCATGGGCCCCAATGCGCGGGCCCTGCTCCAGTCGTTGACGCCGAACAACATGTCGGATGGCGCCTTCCCGTTCGCCACCAGCCAGGAAATCGAGCTAGGCTATGCGATCGTTCGGGCATCCCGGATCACCTATGTGGGGGAACTTGGTTGGGAACTGTACATCCCCACCGAATTCATGACCGACGTCTACGACACGATCGTGCAGGCGGGACCCGAATTCGGCCTGGTCCACGCCGGATATCACGCGCTGAACTCGCTCCGCATGGAAAAGGGCTACCGGCACTGGGGCCACGACATCACGGACGAAGATACGCCGCTTGAGGCCGGCCTTGGCTTCGCGGTGAAACTGAACAAGCCGGGCGGCTTCATGGGGCGGGACGCGCTGGTTCGGCAGAAGGCCGAGGGGCTGAAGCGAAGGTTGGTGCAGTTTCTCCTCAAGTCGCCGGAGCCGTTGCTCTATCACAATGAGCCAATCTGGCGGGACGCCGCGATCGTCGGCTACATCCGCTCTGGCATGTATGCCCATACGCTGGGTGGCGCGGGCGGCCTTGGCTATGTTGCGACGCCCGGCGGCGCCACGCCTGACCTGGACCGCTTCGAGATCGAGATTGCCGGCATTCGCTATCCCGCCACCGCGTCGCTGCGGCCGATGTTCGACCCAGCCAACGCCAAGATCAAACTGTAAAGCCCAACTCCGCCGAGGTATCGCGATGGCCAACCCCGCCCCCCCACTCATGAAACGGCTCGCCGCCAACACCGAGATTGGTTACAGTTTCGATCGTGATTTCTACTGCAGCGACGACGTCTTTGCGGCGGACATGGAACATGTGGTTGGCCGAAAATGGACCATGGCCGGCCATGTCGATCGCATCCGACAGCGCGGCGACTACTTCCTGTTCAGGATCGGTGATGAGCAAATCATCATTATCCGCGAAAACCAAGCCAGCGTGCGCGCGTATTTCAACGTCTGCCGCCATAGGGGTTCGTTGATTTGCACCGAAAATTCCGGACACAAGACCAGGCTGACCTGTCCCTATCACGCCTGGACCTATGGTCTGGACGGGGCGCTGATCGCCGCGCGGCTGATGCCTGAGGATTTTTCCAAGGAAGACAATGGTCTACTGCCCTGCCATGTTCGGGTATTCTTTGGCCTTATTTTCATCAACCTGTCGGTTGGCGAGCCCGACGACTTCGACGCCACCTTCGGCGATCTGGCGCCCTTCCTCGACTTTCACGGCCTGGGCGACGCCAAGATTGCCCACATGGCCTCCTATCCGACGACGGCCAACTGGAAGCTGGTCGTTGAGAATTTCAACGAGTGCTATCACTGCCAGCCGGCGCATCCAGAGTTCTGCTCGCTGCATCCCCCCGAGGCGCTGATCGCCTGCGGGGCGGGTCCGAGTTCCGGACCGGCCGAGGCGGTCGAACTGTATCAGCCCGTGTTGGAAGCCTGGGAGAAACATGCCGCCGCGCTGGGCCGACCGATCGGCGCGGTCGACGACGGTCCCGAGTCCTCCCATTTGCGGCTTCTGATCCAGCGGACCCTGCGCGAAGGCTTTGAGACCGAGACCCATGATGGCACGGCGGCGTCCAGCCTGATGGGCAAGCGGCTTGGCTGGGACCAGGGGCGCATGCACCTGTCATTCACGCCGGTCAGCCATATCGTCGCCGACAATGACTTCGCCATCTTGTTTTTCTTCACGCCCCGCGGCGCCATGCGGACGGATGTCGATCTAATCTGGCTCGTGGACGGGAAGGCCACGGACTATGACGTCGACAAGATGATCTGGGCCTGGGACACCACCACCAAACAAGACAAGATCATCACCGAACACAATCAGGCGGGAATCCTGTCGTCGCGCTACAAGCCGGGCCGCTATTCCGAGCAGGAACGGCGCGTTATCACGTTCCAGCAATGGTACCTGCGCCAGTTCGGGCTGGTCAGGGCCGACTGATTTTTGGGCTGGTCCGATGTTTGGCGGCGCTGAACACCGTTGCGCCGTGACCGGTCAATTTTTTCTACCGGTCTGCTTCATCCGTGTTAACCTGTGCTGACAGCGTGACGCGAGGATCGGCGGGACACATGCGAAAGTTTGATCTTCGAAAATTGCCGCCGCTAAAGTCCCTGAAGGGGTTTGAGGCGGCGACGCGACACCAGAGCATTCGTGAGGCGGCCGATGAGCTTTGCCTGACGCATCCGGCGGTCAGTCATCAGGTGCACCTTATCGAAGACGCCCTTGGCGTCTCCCTGTTCGTACAGCAGGGGCGCGGAATCGTTTCGACACCTGCAGGTCGCGCCCTCTATCCGTTTGTCCGATCGGCGTTCGAGTCTCTGATCGAGGGGGTTGACGCGGCTCATCGCCAAAGCCTGGACGAACAGTTGCGCGTGCAGACCTATGTCACGGCCTCCATTCGCTGGCTGGCCAAGCGTGTGCCGCGGTTCCTACGCGATAACCCCCGCATCAAGCTGGCCTTGAGCACCTGTGCTGTAGAATGGGAGTTCGACGACCTCCACGCCGATGTCGGTCTGGTCTACTACGAGGCCCATCCCGGCCCGGCGTACCACTGGACCCCGTTGTTCGACTATGCGCTCTACCCGGTCTGCAGCCCGGCGCTGGCGGCCCGGTTCGGATCGGGGGCCCAGGTCTCGGACCTTCTCGATCATCCCCTGGTGATCATCCATACCGAGGTTCGCAACTGGGAGACCTGGTTTGCGTCGGCGGGTGTGACGTTTGACCCGTCCAGCAACTATCTGGTTGTCGACACCCTGGCTGTGGCTTTGGAACTGGCCTTGAGCGGCCAAGCGATTGTTCTGGTCAACGGTCCTTTTGTGGATGACGATCTCGCTGCGGGTCGTCTGGTGCGGCCGGTGACCCACAGGCTAGTTTGCCCAGGGGGGTGGGGACTAATCTGTCGCAAGGAGCTGCGGGATAACTCATCAGTCAAGACCTTCATTGACTGGATGGCGAGAAGCGCGGCCGGACCCGAAACGCTGACTCCCGAGACACTGCCTGCCAAGACGCTTTCTCAGGTCGCCTAGGCGATATTCAGCCAGGCCGATTTGGACTGCGTGTATCCCATCAGGCATTCCATGGATTTATCGCGGGTATTGCCGGACTGTTTGTAGCCGCCAAACGGTTGGGTCATATCTCCGTCGCCGAAACAGTTAACCCAGACGACCCCGGCTTCCAGCGCCTTGACCATCCGGTGGGCCTGCCCGACGTCTCGCGTCCACACACTCGCGGCCAGACCATAAATAGAATCGTTGGCGACCTGAATGGCCTCGGCCTCGTCCTTCACCGCCAGAACCACGGCGACCGGGCCAAAAATCTCGGCCTGAGCGATGGCCATGTTGGAGCGCACGCCGGTGAACAGGGTCGGCGCGACATAGGCGCCTTTCGGAAACTCGGCGATGTCGCCACCGCCGAAAACCAAATGGGCGCCCTCGGCACGCCCTCGCGCCACCCATTGCAACACGTTCGCCTGCTGGGTCCGCGAGACCACCGGTCCGAGGGTCGTGCCGGGATGTAGTGGATCACCGGGACGATAGAGTTCGCCGGCGCGTCGTGTGAATTTTTCGACAAACGCATCGTGGAGGTCGGTGTGGACCAGAAGTCTGGAGCCCGCATTGCAGACCTGGCCGGCATTATCAAAAATCCCGCACACCGCGGCGTCAACGGCGAGGTCAAGGTCGGCAAGGTCCGGCATGAAGATCTGCGGGCTTTTGCCACCGGTCTCGAGGCTGACGCGCTTGAGATTAGACTGCCCTGCATAGATCATCAGCTGTTTTCCAACCGCCGTCGATCCGGTGAAGCTGATCTTTGCCACGCCGCCATGTAACGCAAGCGCCCGGCCGGCATCCTGGCCGTACCCATTGACGACGTTGAAGACGCCGGCGGGTCCGCCGGCCTCCATGAACAGTTCCGCCAGCTTCAGGCAGCTCAGCGGCGCCCGCTCGGCGGGTTTTAGAACCACGCAGTTGCCCGCCGCAAGAGCCGGCGCCACCTTCCAGGTGGCCATTAAAAGCGGATAGTTCCAGGCCGAGATCGCCCCGACCACGCCCAGTGGTTCGCGCGACACGAAATGCAGGGCGCCGTGCGGTGCGTTGCTGACGACGCCAGAGAGCTTATCGATGCACTCGCCGAAATAGCGGATCGTCAAGACCGCCTCGGGAATGTCGATGGTCAGCGCAGCAGTGATCGGCTTACCCATCGACAGGCAGTCCAGCAGTGCAAGTTCGGCGGCATGCGCCTCGACCAGGTCGGCGAAGCGGCTGAATATGGCCATGCGCGCACGCGGCGCCATGTGCCGCCAACGCCCATCGTCCCACGCGGTCCTGGCGCTCACGACCGCCCGGTCGATGTCACGCTCGCCGCCGCAGGCGACATCGGCGACGACGTCGCCTGTCGCGGGATTAACCACAGCGAACGTCGATCCGTCGGCCGCCGACGCGCTTGCGCCGTCGATGAACAGATTCGGTTGGATTCGCGGCGCGCGGGCTCTGGCCCTCCAGCCCACGTGATCTAATATCATCGGCGACGTCATGGGCGCTCCCTCGGTCAAGTCCGGCCAGTGAGGCCGGCTTCAGCGCTTTGGAACGACTTCGTAGCCTCGTTCCTCCGGCTCGACGTCGATCATCTCGGCGGGGAATCCCTGGCCGAGCACCTTGACTCCGCACGGCTCTTCCAGGCGGCGGATGATGTTCGGGGAATGCTCGCGGGGACCGTAGCGTTTCTGGCCATCCTTGAAGATGTTGAGCACCAAGGGAGAAATCTCCAGCGGCACGTTATGATCCCGCGCCAGTTGGTCGAACAGGCCGACATCCTTGATCACCAGGTCCATTGTGAAGTTGATGTCACGGCTACCGTTCAGGATTACCTGGGACTCCGTCTCGTGAACAAAAGAATTGCCCGATGAGATACGGATCGCCTCATAGGCGATGTTCATGTCCATGTTCGCGACCTTGCAGACCGTCAGCGCCTCGGCCAGCGCGGCTAGATGGACGGTGCACAGATAGTTGGTGACCACCTTCAGCCTTGAGGCGCTACCCAGCGGTCCAGTGTGCAGGATGCGCCGCCCCAGGGTTGTCAGAATCGGGAAGACCTTGTCGAAGGCTGCGCGATCGCCGCCCGCGAATATGGCGATGTTGCCGGTGTCCGCCCGATGACAGCCGCCGGAGACCGGGCAGTCCATGATCATGGCGCCCCGCGCCTCGACGTGCTCGCCCAGGCGCAGTACCTCTTTGTGGTCAGTCGTGCTCATCTCCAACCAGACCTGGCCGGGGCGAAGACCTTCCATAAAGCCATCGACACCCTCTGCCACCGCGGCACTCGCCGCGGGCGAGGGCAGGCAGGTTATGATGATGTCAACCTGATCGGCGAGTTCTCGTGGTGAGCTGGCGCTTTTTGCGCCAAGGGCTTCAAACGCCAGGACGAGATCATTGTTGAGATCGCGAACAACGACGTCGTGACCGTTGCGGACAAGACTGCCTGCCAACTTTCCACCGACGTTACCGAGACCAATAAATCCGATTTTCATTCAGCTGCGGACGCCATTTTCTGTGTTGTAGTGAATGAAGGAAGCCGACGCTGGAGTGCGCCTTAGATCAGCGTCCGGGCGTGTGAAGAAATTAGGAAAATTGCAGGCCGCGCCACAACTGAAAATTTCTCGACGATCGCCAAATTTTCTTGCGCGTTCGAATGGTTGGGGAGCGCGCGCGATCAATCGAACACCCGCCCCTCATCCTGAGACTCGCCGCCGACCGCAAAAATGAGATCGTCGGACGATAAAATTCGATTGGCCTTAGGGACCGCCTATCCGGTTTGCTTCCGACCATTCGGCTCGCGACCGCGGGGCAGGGAAAAATCCGTGTGAAAACCAAGACCAAGGGGCCGGACCAGCGGCACATCCTGATCCTGAACTGCCCTGACCGTAAGGGCGTGGTGGCGGCGGTGTCGGGATTCCTGGCCGACAACAACAGTTCGATCACCGAGTCCAGCCATTTCAACGACGCCATCGCCGGCCAGTTCTACATGCGAACTGTATTCCATCCCGACGGCGCTATGCCCACGGCAGCCGCCCTGAAGGCCGGCTTCGAACTGATCGCCGAGCGTTTTGCCATGAACTGGTCGTTGCACGAGGCGGCAGCCCGGCCAAGAGTGCTGATCGCGGTCTCCAAATTCGGCCATTGCCTCTTTGATCTGCTGCATCGGTGGCGTGCGGGGCTGTTGCCGGCGGAGATCGTCGGCGTGGTCTCAAACCACGAGGACCTGAGGTCATTCGTCGAATGGAGTGGCGTACCGTTCCATTACATGCCGGTGACGGCGGCGACGAAGCCGGCGCAGGAGGCGGCTTTCATGGCGCTCGTCGATCAGCTGGGTGCTGATCTGGTCGTACTTGCCAGGTACATGCAGATCCTGTCCGCCGAGATGTGTGGGCAGCTGGCGGGGCGCTGCATCAACATCCATCATTCGTTTCTGCCAGGGTTCAAAGGCGCCAAACCCTACCATCAGGCCCATGATCGCGGGGTGAAGATTATTGGCGCGACCGCTCACTATGTGACCACGGACCTCGACGAGGGTCCGATCATTGAGCAGGGCGTTCAGCGGGTGGACCACAGCCAGGGACCCGACCAACTGGTCGAGCTTGGCAGAGACATCGAGTGCCAAGTGCTGGCCCGGGCGGTGGGCTGGCATGTCGAGCATCGGGTGCTGATCGAAGGCGGCAAGACCATCGTCTTCGCGTGACGGACCCGGAACAGCGCGAACGAGTCGTTTGGGCCGAGGACCGCGACGCCTTTACACGCCGGGGCCCCTCTGATTACATCGAAAATGAAAAAATAATATCTGGGAGTGAACAGTGGACGGAACCTTTCTTCCGAGCGCGACGATATCCGTCGATCCCTGGTCCCTGGACCTCGCGACCATGGACCCCAGCCAGGCCCACCTGTTTGAGAGCGGCGCCCATTATGACTACTTTCGGCGGCTACGGCGGGAAGATCCCGTCCACTTCACGCCGGACAGCGCTTTTGGCCCCTATTGGTCGATCACCAAATTCCACGACATCGTCACCGTGGACAGCAATCACGGGGTGTTTTCATCCGATAGAGACATCGTGATTGGCACCCAGGACGAGGGGTTCGCGCCGCCGATGTTCATCGCCATGGATCCGCCGGTGCACGACGTGCAGCGAAAGGTCGCCTCGCCCGCCGTGGCCCCGCGCCGGCTGGCGGACCTGGAGCGGACCATCCGCGCGCGGGCTGGCCTGATCCTGGACGGGCTGCCGCGCAATGAAACCTTCAACTGGGTCGAGCTCGTCTCGAAAGAGCTGACCACCCAGATGCTGGCCATTCTGTTCGACGTGCCGTTCGAGGACCGCCATTTGCTGCCGTTCTGGTCGGACACCGCGGTGACCTCCGAATCCGTCGGGGTCGCCGTCGATATGGCCGAGCGCGAGCGGGTATTGATGGAATGCCTGACCTATTTCTCGAACCTCTGGCGCGAGCGAGCGGCGGGCGAACCCCGGTTCGATTTCATCTCGCTGCTGGCGCACGACCCGGCCACCCGGGGAATGATCGACAATCCCATGGAATTGATGGGCAATCTGATGTTGCTGATCGTCGGCGGCAACGACACCACGCGCAATTCGATTTCCGGCGGGGTGCTGGCGCTCAACCAGTTCCCGGACGAATACGCCAAGCTGCGGGCCAACCGCGCCTTGATCCCCAACATGGTGCCGGAAATCATCCGCTGGCAGACGCCGCTGGCCCATATGCGGCGTAACGCGCTCTCGGATTTCGAACTGGGCGGCAAGCTGATCCGCAAGGGCGACAAGGTGATCATGTGGTACGTCTCGGGCAATCGTGACGAGACGGTAATCGAGCGTCCGGACGACTTCATCATCGATCGCGACCGCGCCCGGCATCACGTCTCGTTCGGCTTCGGCATCCATCGTTGCATGGGCAACCGGGTGGCGGAACTGCAGCTGCGCGTGCTTTGGGAAGAGATCATGGCGCGGTTCGACAACATCGAAGTGGTGGGCGAGCCGGTGCGCGTCGCCTCCAACTTCGTGCAGGGCTACACCGATCTGCCGGTGCGGATCGCGGGGTAGGCGCGCAGCGCGCCTTTTGATCGGCGGAGAGTCAGGATGCGGCAGAGCGGCGAATACCGGATCGGCGCGACGGTCGATGCGGTCTGGCGCGCCCTGAACGATCCAGGCGTGCTGTCGCAATGTATCGACGGTTGCCAGTCGATGACCAGAACCGCCGACGGCGCTTTCGCGGCCACGGTGAAGGCGAAGATCGGACCGCTGAGCGCGGTGTTCACGGCGGAGGTGACGCTGGGCGATCTTGATCCGCCCACGGGCTATACTCTGCGGGTCGCCGTCAAGGGCGGCGCGGCAGGGTTCGCCAATGGCGCCGCCAAGGTTTCCCTGACCCCGGAGGACGACGCGACTCTGCTGCGCTACGAGGTGGATGGCCATGTGGGCGGCAAGCTCGCCCAGGTGGGTCAGCGCCTGATCGACGCCGGCGCGCGCAAGATGGCCGACGATTTCTTTGCGAAGTTTGGCGAGATCGTCGCGCCGGTCGCCGGCGAAGCGACGGCCGCGCGGCGCGCCGGCTGGCTATGGCCGGTCATCGCCATGCTGGCCGCCACGATCGCGGCGCTGTTCGCCGTGCAACGCAAAAGATGATCGGTTCAGCCCGGGAGGCGACGGCGTGAAGGTATCGATGACGGTCAATGAGAGGCCCTGCGATCTCGACCTGCCGGCCAATACCCTTCTGGTTGACCTGATTCGGGAACGTCTGGGGCTGACCGGGACCCATGTCGGCTGCGACACCAGCCAGTGCGGCGCCTGCACCGTGCACCTGGACGGTCATGCGGTGAAATCCTGCACCATTCTGGTGGGGCAAGCGGAGGGCGCCGCAATCACCACCATCGAAGGCATCGGCGCGCCCGGCAATCTGCACCCCATGCAAGCGGCGTTCCAGGACTGCCACGGCCTGCAATGCGGCTTCTGCACGCCAGGCATGATCATGACCGCCATCGATCTGGTAAATCAGGGCGGCAAGCTCGACGAGTCGGCGGTGCGCGCGGGGCTCAAGGGCAATCTCTGTCGCTGCACCGGCTATCACAACATCGTCCGCGCCGTGCTCACGGTCGTCGACCGGCTTTGAGGACCAGCGCCATGAGCGAAACCGGCATCGGTAAATCCGTTAAGCGTCGGGAAGACATCCGCTTCATCACCGGGCAAGGCCGCTATACCGACGACATCAACCAGCCGGGTCAGACCTTTGCGGTGTTCCTGCGCTCGCCGCACGCCCGGGCGCGGATCGTTTCCATCGATGCCGCCGCCGCGCTCAATATTCCCGGGGTCGTCGGCGTGTTCACCGGCAAGGATCTGGCCGCCGACAAGATTGGCGACATCCCCTGCGGCTGGATGGTCAAGTCGAGCGACGGCAGCGACATGCGCGTCGCTTCGCGCCCGCCCCTGGCGATTGGGTGGGTCAATTTCGTCGGAGAGACGTTTGGCGTGGTGATCGCCGAGACCCTGGCCGCCGCGCGCCATGGCGCCGACGCGGTGATCGCCGATTTCGAACCGCTCGAAGCCGCGCCATCCCTGGCCACCGCCCTGGGCGGGCCGCGGATCCACGCCAATGTCCCGGATAATCTCTGCTTCCACTGGGAGTTGGGCGACGCCGCCCGGACCGATGCGGCGTTCGTCAGGGCGGCGCATGTCACGACGCTCGAGATTGCCAACAACCGGCTGATCCCCAACGCCATGGAAACCCGCGCGGCAGTGGCGATGCACGATGCCGCGACAGGTGAATTCACACTCTACACGACGTCGCAGAACCCGCACCTGGAGCGGTTGATCCTGTCGGCCTTCGTCAATCTGGCCCCGGAGCACAAGCTGCGGGTGATCTCGCCCGATGTCGGCGGCGGGTTCGGCTCGAAGATCTTTGTCTATCCCGAAGAGATCGCGGCGGCCTGGGCGGCGCGGCGGGTCGGTCGCCCGGTCAAGTGGACGGCGGACCGCTCGGAAGCCTTCCTGTCCGATGCCCATGGCCGCGACCACCTGACCACGGCCGAACTGGCCCTGGACGAGGCCGGCATCTTCCTGGGCCTGCGGGTCAGGACCCGGGCCAATCTCGGCGCCTATCTATCCACCTTCGCCTCGGCGGTGCCGACCTATCTGTATGGCACCCTGCTCGCCGGTCAGTACCGCACCCCGGCCATCCATGTGGCGGTGGACGGGGTCTATACCAACACAGCGCCGGTGGACGCTTATCGCGGCGCGGGGCGTCCTGAAGCCACCTTTGTGATCGAGCGAATTGTCGAGACCGCCGCGCGCGAACTGGGCGTCGACCCGGCGGTGCTGCGCCGACGCAATTTCATCCAGCCGGGCCAGTTTCCCTACGAAACCCCGGTGGCGCTGACCTATGACACCGGCGACTATGAGGCGAGCCTGGACAAGGCGATGGCGCGGATCGACTATGCTGGCTTCCCTGAGCGGCGGATGGCGTCGGAGGCGCGGGGCAAGAAGCGGGGCATCGGCTTGTCCTGCTATATCGAGGCCTGCGGCCTGGCGCCGTCGCAACTCGCCATCCAGCTGGGAGCCGGGGTAGGTCTGTATGAAAGCGGCGAGGTGCGGGTCAATCCGACCGGCTCGGTGACCGTGTTCACCGGCTCACACAGCCATGGCCAGGGTCATGAGACGACCTTCGCCCAGATCGTCTCGGACCGGCTGGGCATACCGTTCGATCAGGTGGAGATCGTGCATGGCGACACCGGGCGGGTGGAGTTTGGCCTGGGCACCTATGGTTCGCGTTCGGTGGCGGTGGGCGGCTCGGCCTTGGTCAAGGCGACCGACAAGATCATCTTCAAGGGCAAGCGGATCGCCGCCCACATGCTGGACGCCGCGCCCGAGGACATCGACTTCGACGACGGCATTTTCGCCGCGCGCGCCACCAACCGCAAGCTAACCTTCGGCGAGGTCGCATTCGCCGCCTATGTGCCTTCGAAATTCCCGGAAGACCTCGAGCCCGGGCTGTCGGAAAAGAGCTTTTACGATCCCAGGAACTTCACCTATCCGGCCGGAACCCACATCGCCGAGGTGGAGATCGACCCGGAGACCGGGGTGGTCGAAGTTGTGGCGTTTGTCGCCGTCGATGATTTCGGCGAGGTGATCAACCCGATGATCGTCGAGGGTCAGGTGCATGGCGGCATCGCCCAGGGCATCGGCCAGGCCCTGCTGGAACACGGTGTCTATGACGAGATGGGTCAACTCCTAACCGGCTCGTTCATGGACTATTGCATGCCGCGCGCCGACGATCTGCCGAGCTTTCAGGTGGACACCACGGTCACCCCCTGCACGCACAATCCATTGGGCGTGAAAGGCTGCGGCGAAGCCGGCGCGATCGGCTCCCCGCCGGCCATCATCAATGCCGTCACCGATGCGTTGGGCCTGCGCGACATCGCCATGCCTGCCTCGCCCGAGCGCGTCTGGCGCGCGCTGCGCGACGCGTGAGGCAGAGGGACCATGTACGATTTCAACTACCATCGCCCGAACAGCCTGGCCGCCGCCATCACCCTGCGTATGCAGGCGCCGGACGGGACCTATCTCGCCGGCGGGATGACCCTGATCCCGACTCTGAAGCAGCGGCTGGCCTCGCCAACCGACCTGATCGATCTTTCCGGCCTGTCCGGCCTGAGCGGCATCGAGGTCCACGGCGACAAGGTCACCATCGGCGCCATGACCAGACATGCCGAGGTCGCCGCCTCGGACGCCATCAGGCGGTCGATCCCCGCCCTGGCTTTTCTGGCCGGGCAGATCGGCGATGCTCAGGTGCGCAATCGCGGCACATTGGGCGGATCGATCGCCAACAGCGATCCGTCAGCCGACTACCCAGCAGCGGTGATAGGCCTGGACGCCACGATTCGTACGAACAAGCGGGACATCGCGGGCGGCCAATTTTTCACGGCCCTGTTCGAAACCACGCTGGAGCCGGGCGAGTTGATCCGCGCCGTCGATTTCCCGATCCCTCGGCGCGCGGCCTATCGAAAATTCCCCAATCCGGCGTCACGATACGCCGTGGTCGGCGTATTCATCGCGCAGTTCGCCGCTGGCCTGCGGGTGGGGGTGACCGGGGCCGGACCCTGCGCCTATCGCGCCACGGCGATGGAGGCGGCCCTGGGACGCGAACTCGACCCGGCCGTCCTGGACACCGTCGCCATCGACCACGGGCGCTATAGTAGCGACCTGCATGCCTCGGCCGAATACCGCGGCCACCTCGTCCGGGTGATGGCGAAGCACGCGGTGGAAGATCTGTTGCGCCAGCCGGACGCCGCCGACGCTCCGCGATAAAGGCGGGCGCCACGCCGAAGTGCGGAAAACGGATGGCGGCAATAACAAACCATTGATAATTTTGATTATTCTTCGCCTTAGGCTCGTAGCGGGAGAGTTGGCGCGTTTTCTTACGCCCCGCTAATGCACCGCCGCCCTGCCAATCTCCAGGCCGTCCTGGCCGGCGCTGACCTGGATCACGCAGCCTTCGGCCAAATCGCCAGCCAGCAATTTGCGGGCCACGGGGTCAATGAGTTCCTTCTGAATCACTCGCTTGAGGGGCCGGGCGCCATAAACCGGGTCATAGCCCCGCTCGCCCAGCCAGTGTAGCGCCTCGGCATCAAGACTGATCGCCATCCGACGGCTCTCCAGGAGCTTCTCGACCCGCTGAAGCTGGATGCGCACGATCGAATCCATTTGTTGGCGGCCCAGGCGTTTGAACAGGATGATCTCGTCAATGCGATTGAGAAACTCCGGTCGGAAATGCCGGCGGACCGCGTCCATCACCATGGGACGCACCGCCTCGGTGTGGTCGCCCTCGCCCTGGGCGGCCAGGAATTCCGAGCCGAGATTCGAGGTCATGATGATCATGGTGTTACGGAAATCCACGGTGCGGCCCTGACCGTCGGTGAGCCGCCCATCGTCGAGCACCTGCAACAGCACGTTGAAGACATCGGGATGGGCCTTCTCGACCTCGTCGAACAACACCACCTGATACGGTCGGCGACGAACGGCTTCAGTGAGCGCGCCACCCTCGTCATAGCCCACATAGCCGGGGGGGGCGCCGATCATCCGGCTGACCGAATGTTTCTCCATGTATTCACTCATATCGAGCCGGGTAATCGCCGCCTCATCGGCGAACAGGAATTCGGCGAGCGCCTTGGTCAGTTCGGTCTTGCCGACCCCCGTAGGCCCCAGGAACAGAAACGACCCGATGGGCCGGGATGCATCCTGTAGGCCGGCGCGCGACCGCCTGACGGCGTCGGAAACAGCCTCCAAGGCTTCTTCCTGCCCCACGACTCGGTCGCGCAGAGAGTCCTCCATGCGCAGCAATTTGTCGCGCTCGCCTTCGAGCATCTTTTCCACGGGGACGCCGGTCCAGCGCGACACCACGGCGGCAATCTGTTCTGCATCCACCACCTCGGGCGTGAGGGCATCGACCGCGGCAGCCTGGTCTTCCTGTTCCAGGCGGCGCTCCAACGCCGGGATCTCGCCATAGGCGATCTCCGAGGCGCGTTGCAGATCGCCGCGCCGCTGGGCCGCGGCCAGTTCGGCCCGCAGGCGCTCCAGCGCCTCGCGGGCCTGGGCGGATTGCCCGACCTTCTCTTTTTCGGCGCGCCAACGACTGGTCATCGTCTCGGAGCGGGCCTCAAGCTCCTCCAGTTCGTCTTCGAGCTTTTCCAGCCGTTGGCGCGAGGCATTGTCGGTCTCACGGCTGAGCGCCTCTCGCTCGATCTTCAACTGGACGATCCGACGATCCATCTCATCAAGTTCTTCGGGCTTGGAATCCACCGCCATGCGCACCCGACTACCGGCCTCGTCGATCAGATCGATCGCCTTGTCCGGCAGGAAGCGATCGGTGATGTAGCGGTTGGACAAGGTCGCGGCAGCGACGATGGCGGCGTCCGAAATGCGCACGCCATGATGCGTCTCATACTTCTCCTTCAGGCCCCGCAGAATGGAGACGGTGTCCTCGACCGTGGGCTCGCCCACGAACACTGGCTGGAAACGGCGCGCCAGGGCGGCATCCTTCTCCACATGCTTGCGATACTCATCCAGGGTGGTGGCGCCGACGCAATGCAGCTCACCCCGGGCCAGGGCGGGTTTGAGCAGGTTCGAAGCATCCATCGCGCCCTCGGCCTTGCCCGCGCCCACCAGGGTGTGCATCTCATCGATAAACAGGATGATCGAGCCTTCGGCGGCGGTGACCTCGTTCAGCACCGCCTTCAGACGTTCCTCGAATTCGCCGCGATATTTCGCGCCGGCGATCAAGGATCCCATATCCAGAGCGAGGAGCTTCTTGTCCTTCAGACTTTCAGGCACATCGCCATTGACGATGCGTTGAGCCAGCCCCTCGACGATCGCGGTCTTGCCGACCCCGGGCTCGCCGATCAGGACCGGGTTGTTCTTGGTGCGGCGGGCCAGGACCTGGATCGTACGCCGAATTTCCTCGTCGCGCCCGATCACCGGATCCAGTTTCTGATCCCTCGCCTGTTGAGTCAGGTCGCGGGCATAGCGTTTCAGCGCGTCATAGCCGTCCTCGGTCGAGGCGCTGTCGGCGGTGCGACCCTTGCGTAAGCTATTGGCCGCCGTCTCCAGCGCGGACACCTTGGCGCCCGCCCCCGACAAGGCCTTGGCCACCTCGCCGCCGTCCTTGGCCAACGCGATCAGCAACCGCTCTGTCGTGACGAAGGCGTCCGCGGCCGCCTTGGCGTCAGCTTCGGCGGTGGCAAATATCCGCGCCATTTCGGGTTTCATATAGAGTTGACCCGAGCCGCCCTCGACCTTTGGAGCCTTGGCGATGATCGCCTCGGCCGCCTGGTCGGCGGCGTCCGGCTGGCCGCCAGCGCTCTGGATCAGGGTCCGCGCCAAGCCGTCCTTTTCCTCAAGCAGCACCTTGAGCAGGTGTTCGGGACCCAGATGTTGGTGCCTCCGGGCCATGGCGAGGGATTGTGCGGACTGGATCGCCTGTTTAGCGCGGTCGGAATAGAGATCGATATTCATGGCTATCCTCGCAAAATCGGGTCTTAGGCCCATGTAGCGTTGCGATAATGCCACACAAGAGCGGAGCCCACGAACAGGGAACAATTTGCTTCATGCAAGGTTCAGTCTGTTGGGTGAATAGTCCGGTCAGGATCGGCGCCCGAGCGGCGCCCGATGAGAGGGTTGTCCCAGGATCGGACCGGCGAGGGCTGTGTGGATCATGATTTTCAAGCCTGATGCGACAGCCGTCGTGGGCGCGGGTCGACGACCAAAAGGGGTGATCGGCCTAGGCTGGGCGTGCCTGGAAAGCACGGTCAGCGGGCGAACCGAGCACCGCCCGGTCACCATCGACTATCCGGAAAGCCTAGTGCGACGCACCTCGTTCCTGGCCGGCGGAAAGCTCGGTTGGCGCTTGTCCGCGCTGACCACGCCTCGCGAATCCCCGACCCCATGGAAGATCGTGGTGATTACCGGGTCTCCATCCTGGGCGGAATATTGGGCGCCGGTGATGGCCGCCCTGCCCCGCGACCGCGAAATGATCGTCGTTGACCGACCCGGATTTGCAGGCAGCGAGCCGCATGTCTGCGTCCCGGATATTCGAATTCAAGCGGCCGCGCTCGCACCCGTATTGCGCCGCGCTCGCGGGCAGCGCCTGTTGCTGGTCGGTCAATCCTATGGCGCGGCAATCTCAGCCTTGATGGCGGAGGCCCGACCCGATCAGGTGGACGGATTGGTGTTGCTGTCCAGCTACCTGGGTGAATCGGGACCCACGGCCCGGAGGCTGGTTGATGTCGGGACACGGTTTTTAGGGGTGATTCCCCGCGACCTGCGCCATGCGGTGATTGAGGTAAGTGGCCAGGCTCCCCAACTCGTCCTGATGCAACGTGCCGTAGAACGCCTGTCGCCGCCCATCCATGTCATCCATGGCGAACAGGATGACTTCGCACCACTTGAGACCGCACGCCGATTCGCATCCGGGGCCCGCAGCCGCCGTCCCATTCGGTTTGCCGCGGTGCCGATGGCCGGACATTTCCTCAATGACGGCCCGGTGGACACGCTCTTGAACGTCCTGGAAAGCTGCATGCCGCCGCAGACCGCGTTGAAGCCATGGCGTTTTCCGCGAATCAGCGGGTGGGTGATTCCAGCTACCGCATAGGTCGAGACGCCCCTCGTCATACCTCGGAGACGGGCTCGGAAATCAGGGCTGCGGCGCCCTCGACCCCCGGGGTTTCTACGAACGAAACTGGTGCTCTGCGGCGACGCGGTTTGCGAACCTCTTCAACAGCCTCCACGCGTGGCTCCGATGGCCTGACCTGGAGAAACGCCGGGGCGTCGCTCACCTGGCCGTCGTCGCCGCGCAACTGATGGCCCGGCGCCCGCACGGTCAGCGGCGTGGATTCGGGCTCGGTGACGATCATGGGATCCCGCTCGCTTGACTCAAGGCGAGCCGGCCGATCCTCGCGGTTGAAGCGCGGACGATCTTCGCGCGCGGCACGCGGCGCTCGTTCCTCGCGGGGGCGTTCATCTCTGGGACGATCCTGGCGCGGCCGATCCGATTGACTCCGGTCGTTCTGGACCCGGTCGGCGACCGGTCGATCATTGAACCCGCGGTCCTGACCGCCGCGATCCTGACGCGGTTGCTGTTGGTCTTCCCGGCCCCGCGGATCGTTTTGACGGTAATCGTCGCGGGGGCGGTCGTTTGGCCGGTCGTTTGACCGATAGTCGTCGCGCGGCCGTTCATCCCGTCGAACATCCCGGTTGTCCGTGCGCGGTTGCCGATCCACGACTTCAACGCCGTCGCCGCCCTCGACAAATGGCTCCGACTCACCGATGTCTCCACCCGATTCATCTTCAAAATCAATATCGTAGCCAGAGACAAATTGATCGCGTCCGATGATTTCAGAAAGGGGGCGCTGAGGTTGCATGGCGCGCATCAGCCGAAAATAGTGCTCAGAGTGCTGCAGATAGTTTTCCGCCAACACGCGGTCCCCGGCGGTTTGCGCGTCACGGGCCAATTGTTGATACTTTTCATAGACGTGTTGGGCGGCGCCGCGCACTTTGGCGCCCTCGGGCCCGTTGGAGTCAAAGGCCCGGTTAGCATTGTGCTGAGTCTTGCCACCGACGCCGCCGCCAGCCCCGCTGCCGCCATTGCGATTGCGGCTGCGCTGACGCTTTATGCCCTTGAAGTCTCTCATATTTTCTCAACCTGTTGCGGTCGCTCTCGCGCTGATGACGTCGAAAGCCCCGGATCGCGATGCTTGCTTATGCCCGGGGCGCCACGCCCCAATTCTCAACGAGAAGCCTTGGTTCGGTAATTCGCCCTGCGACCAAAGCCCGGCCCACGGGGCCAGCATCTTTAACCACGCTCCTGGAACAGGCGCCGGCGTCGTTTTGGCCGACGCCGCGAGCCCCATGTCCCGGCGATTTCATGGAGACCCAATCGCTTTATCGGTTCGTCCCGATTTGTCCAAGGTCTTTCTTCGTCACGCTGCGGGGCGGCGGCCGGTGAGGACGCGCTCGCGGGCGCCCAGGTCCGGAACGACCGTCATCTCCGCCGCGCCGGCCGCCGCGAAAAGCGCCTCGACAGATTGTGCCTGGCCGAGACCGAACTCCACCGCGAATCGGGCTCCCGGTTTGAGCACGCGGAGGATTTGCGGCGCGAGGGCGCGGTAAGCGTCCAGTCCATCCTGGCCGCCGTCAAGGGCCAGCCAAGGCTCATGGTCACGAACCTCGGGCTCCAGCGTCTCGATCTCGCGCGTCGGGATATAGGGCGGGTTGGAGACGACAAGATCAAAGCCCTCGGCGTCCAGGCCGGCGGTCCAATCGCTCCGCAACAGCACCGCGCGACCTGCCAACCCCAAATTGGCGGCGTTCTCGCGCGCGACGGCCAAGGCCTCTTCCGAGACGTCAACCCCAAGCCCCCTGGCTCCCGGGCGTTCGGCCAGCAACGCCAATAGGACGGCCCCCGATCCGACCCCCAGGTCCAGAATGGAGAACGCCTGATGCTCGGTGAAGTACGGCAGGACGGCGTCGAGGATGGTTTCGGTGTCGGGGCGCGGCGTCAGCACGTCCGGCGTCACGCGCAGCATGATCTTCCAGAATCCCTTGACGCCCAGAATATGGCTGATCGGCTCTCGCCGCTCGCGCCGATCAACCATGGCTTGCAACGCCAGCAGCTGGTCCGCCTCGAGTGGCCGTTGAGGTTCGGCGATGATCTCCGCGCGCGTGGCCCCCGCCGCCGCCTCCACCAACAAGCGGGCATCGATCACCGGACTGTCGATCCCGGCCCCCTCGAGACGTTTCCGGGCGGCGGTCCAGGCCGAGACAAGCGTGGTGTGCGGCATCACGCGGCCAGGTCTATTCGGCGGCTTGCAGGGCCTCGGCGAGGGAGGCGCGTTCGGCCGCTTCGATTTCCGCGGCGCGCGCCTCCACCAGTTCGACGATGTGGTCGATCATGCCCTCATTGCTCTGTTTATGATCCGCCTTTCCCGCCACATAGATCATGCCGGCGCCCTTCCCCCCGCCCGTGAAGCCGACATCGGTCATCAGGGCTTCGCCCGGACCGTTAACCACGCAGCCGATAATCGAAAGGCTCATGGGGGCGGCAATGTGTTTGAGACGCGTCTCCAGGGCATTCACCGTCTCGATGACATTGAAACCCTGTCTGGCGCAGGACGGACAGGCGATAATGTTGACTCCGCGGTGACGCAGGCCGAGGCTCTTAAGGATGTCGAAACCAACCTTGATCTCCTCGACCGGATCGGCGGCTAGAGACACCCGGATCGTATCGCCGATGCCGGCCCACAGCATCGAGCCCATGCCGATCGACGACTTGATCGTCCCCGAGCGAAGCGCCCCCGCCTCGGTCACGCCCAGGTGGAGAGGACAATCGATGGCCTCTGACAACATCTGGTAAGCGGCCACCGTCATGAACACGTCGGAGGCCTTTACGCTGATCTTGAATTCGTGGAAGTCGTGATCCTGCAGGATGCGGGCATGGTTGAGGGCGCTTTCGACCATGGCCTCCGGACAAGGCTCGCCATAGCGTTCCAGCAATTCACGCTCCAGCGAACCGGCATTAACGCCGATCCGCATCGAGCAGCCATGATCCCGCGCCGCCTGGATCACGTCTCGCACCCGCGCGGGCGATCCGATATTGCCGGGATTGATGCGAAGGCAGGCGGCCCCCGCTTGCGCCGCCTCTATGCCGCGTTTGTAGTGGAAGTGGATGTCGGCGACCAAAGGCACATTGGAGGCCTTGGCGATTGTCTTGAACGCCCTGGTGGCGTCCTCATCCGGGCATGAAACCCGCACAATGTCGGCGCCCGCCTCTTCGAGCTCGCGAATCTGGGCGATCGTCGCCGCCGCGTCGCCGGTGATGGTATTGGTCATCGACTGCACGGTAATCGGCGCATCGCCGCCGACCGGCACCCGGCCCACATGGATCTGACGAGATTTGCGCCGCTGGATGGAGCGCCAGGGTCGAAGGTGTGTGTGATCTTGAACGGTCATGTTGCGCGAAGATAAGGCAAAACGGCTCCGCGCCCAAGCCCGCCGGGGCGATCAGGGACAATTTGCCCTCAAGCCCCGACCTGCGAAAGCGGCATCTGAGCCTGTGGCAGCACGCCGCGCGACAGTCCGCCGACAAATACCGCCACCGAATCCGGATTGCCGACATCCAGGGTGAGCCCCGCGGTCGCCGGCGCCCGCCAGGCTTCGCCGGCCGCCAACTGACGGGCGAAATAGACGCCGCCGGAGGCTGACCGGATAATCATCGTTGTACCTTTCCTGGCCTGCAGAACGATGCCGCCCGGCGTGGCGGCCGCGCCATAGACAGCGCCGGCGGCGACAAAGGGCGCCTCGATGGCGGCGGCTTCCGGATTGAGCGGCGAGCCCGACTGGGTCAGGCCCGGTGTTTGGTAGGGCGGAGGATTGGTGGCCTCCGGCGGCGGCGGCAAGGGGGCGCCCAGTTGAGCGGGGCCGGAAGGAAGTCGCGTGGCGGCGGCGGGGCGGGCGGCGGTAGCGGTGGACGCCCGAGGTCTGGCTTCCTGATGGCGCGCGACATTCCAGGTCAGGATCGCGGTCGCGGCCACCAGAGCGGTCACGCCGACCGGGCCCAGACGCCGAGGGGTGCGCCGCACGCCGCCCGGATCGCGAAGGGCGCGGTCAGGGCTGGGAGCTTCGATTTTGAAGCGCGCCACCACGGCGTCGGCGTTCAGTCCCAGCGCCCGGGCATAAGCTCGAACATAGCCCACGGCGAACGGCCAGGCGGGAAGTTTGTCGAGTTCGAAGGCTTCGATGGCGCTCAGATAAACCGCTCGCACCCGCGTCGCCGAGGCAATGTCGTCAACCGCGAGCCCAAGACCCTCCCTCGCTTCGCGCAGGGCGGCGCCCACGGGTCCGGCGGAGTTGAGCACGATGCGGGTTGGCCGCAAGGGCGCGAGATCGTCCGCGAGGCGGATCTGCGGCGGTCCAACGGAAAGATCGTTCGTATCCAGCGGCATGGCGATTCCGACACCCTCGACCCTTGTGGCTGGTCGACCGTTGCCCCCCAAGACGTGACTGCAACCTTGGGATCAATGGGCGTGGCGTTATCAGTCGAACGCTCTTAGTTCAATGCGCTATACCGCCACGGAAAGCTTGCGCGCCAGCGCCTCCACTTCGGCGCGCACCGAACCGGCGGAACTTCGCATCAGGGCGGCGAAACCCCGGCGGGCCGCCTCGCGGTCACAGGAGAGCACCATCTGTTTGACCGGCCCGATTCCGGCGGGCGGCATGGAAAGCCGATCGAAGCCAATAGAGACCAAGGCAAATGCCTCCAGCGGTCGGCCTGCGATCTCGCCACAGACCGACACCGGCGTGCCGGTGTCGGCACAGGCATCGCGAATTACCCGCAGGGCGCGCAGGGCCGGCGGCGAGAGTACGTCATAGCGATCCGACACCCTGGGATTGCCGCGATCAGCGGCGAACAGATATTGCATCAGATCATTGGTGCCGACCGATACAAAATCCGTCAGCGGTAGCAGGGCATCGAGGTGCCAGAGCAGGGACGGCGCTTCGATCATCGCACCAACCTCCAGGCGCGCCGGCGCCGGCCGGCCGCGCCGACGCGCCCAAGCGACTTCACGGTCCACCAGGGCGCGCGCGATCCTGAACTCATCGACGTTCGCCACCAAAGGAAACATTACCGCCAGAGGCCGACCGGCCACCGCCGCGATCAGGGCGCGGAGCTGCAGACGCAGCAGGGCGGGCCGGTCCAGGCCCATGCGCAAGGCGCGCCAGCCAAGAGCGGGATTGTCCTCCCGTTCGGCCGCCAGATAGGGCAGGACCTTGTCGCCGCCAAGATCAAGGGTTCGAAAGACCACCGGAAGATCTCCGGCCGCATCCATCACCTTGGCATAAAGCGCCGTCTGAGCGTTGAACCGCGGCAGATCCTCGGACACCATGAACTGGAACTCTGTGCGAAACAGGCCGATCCCCTCGGCGCCGGTTTCGGGTAGAACATCAAGGTCGACTGCCAGGCCGGCATTCATCAACAGTGTGATCTTGGCGCCGTCCTGGGTGAAGGCCGGTGTGTCGCGCAGGGCGGCCAACACCGCCTGCCGCGCCGCTCTGACGCCGATACGCGCCATCACCGCCTTCACCAGATCCGGGCGCGGCCGCAAATAGGCCTCGCCGGTTTCCGCATCGACGATCACCGGATCGCCTTCATTAACCCGATCGCGCAATCCGGACAGGCGCCCGACACAGGGAATGCCCATGGCGCGGGCGACGATAGCCGCATGGCTGGTCGATGACCCCTCTTCCAGAAGGAGCCCGCCCAACTTTCCGCGGTCATATTCCAGCAGATCGGCCGGACCGAGGTTCCGCGCGATCAGGATGGCGTTGTCCGGCAGAACCCGTACCTTGCCGCCGTCGCCGTTCAGATGGCGAAGCAGCCGATCGTTAAGATCTTCGAGATCATGCAGACGCTCGCGCAAATATGCGTCCCGGGCCTGCCCGATGCTGGCGCGGTGCTCCGAGCGAGCCCGTTCCACCGCCGCTTCCGCGCTCAGACCCGTATGCACGGCATCTTCCAAAGAGTGGGTCCAACTGCGGCTATGGGCCAGCATCTTGTAGGTCTCAAGCACATCGTAGGACGCGCCAAGGATGCCTTTGTGGCCATCCAGCATGCTATCGATCTGCGCCTGCAGCGCGGAAATCGCCGCCGCCAGCCGCAACTTCTCGGCAGGGATATCCTCGGACAGCAGCCGCCCCACCGCAACCGGCGGCTCATGCAAGACCGCGATGCCCAGCACTAGACCATCAGCGAAGGCGGCGCCCTTGAGGTGTTCGGGCCGTCGCGGCGCAATTTCGACGTCGGCCAGCTCTTCGCGGGAAAGCAAATCGCCAGCGGCCACCATCTCGGCGAGAACCATGGCGATGATCTGCAGGTCCTCGACCTCGTCATCGCCATAGACCCGGCTGGTGCGGTTCTGGACGACGAGCACGCCGATGCCCCGACTGCCTCGCAAAAGGGGGACGCCCAGCAGGGCGTGAAACGGATCTTCTCCCGTCTCGGGTCGATAGGCAAAGGCCGGGTGGCTGGGGGCGTCCGACAGGTTGAGCGGCCCGCCAAGCCGCATGACCTCACCGATCAGGCCCTCACCCGGCTTAAGCCGGGTGACGTGCACGGCGCCGGGGTCAAGGCCTTCGGTGGCGAACAGCTCCATCTCGCCATTCGCGCGCCGCAGATAGATGGAGCAAACCTCCGCCACCATCGAGACCGCGATCGCGCGTACAACGGCGGCGAATTTTATCTGAGGCGGCCCGCCGCGGGCCATGGTTTCGCGAATTTGCCGCAGCAGGCTTCGCGGTCCGCGGGTGGCGAGCGCAGGCGTCGGCATGGTTTGTTAAACGCGCTCCCCTTTTCGTTGCGGCGCCTATAGCAGCTTTTCGGCGACCCGCACGCCGGAGGCCGCAAGCCCGTCTATTTTGCGCGCTCAGGCCGCCGCTTTGATCGCGGACGGCGCGACAAGCCTACCTATGCGTGCCAATATGGTGAAAAAAGCGGCAAGGCGTGGGGTGATGATGCGCGGCAAGTTCGGGTTGTTCGTGGCCGGATGGGTTTTGATCTTGTTCGGCGGTCTTTTGGCACATCTGGTCCAGACCTCCGGCGGCGTCAGACTCCAGGACGTTCGCTATCGCGGAGCCGGCGGCGAACGCCTGTCCGCCCTGCTCTATGTACCACCCGGAGCGACGAGCGCGGATCCGGCGCCGGCGGTTCTGCTCAGCCACGGCTATATCAACACCCGCGAAATGCAGAGCCCCTTCGCCATCGAGTTGGCGCGACGGGGCTTCGTGGTCTTGGCCATCGACATGGCGGGGCACGGCTATAGCGAGGGCGCGGTAGGCGCCCATGACGGCGGCGGTCCCGATGCCCTGCGCTATTTGCAAAGCCTGCCCTTCGTCGATCGCCGCAATATCGGCCTGGAAGGGCACAGCATGGGCGGCGTCCCGATCGTGGGCGCCGCGCTCGCCCAGCCGGACGGCTATCGGTCCATGGTCCTGGAAGGCTCCACCACCCCGGAGGTCGGCCAGATCGGCATGGGAACCCCGATATTCCCACACAATGTTATGCTGGTTTTCGGTCAGTATGACGAATTCGCACCCTTGATGTGGCATGTCGCCAAAGGCGCGTTGATCGGCCGGTCGCCCAAACTCCAGCGGTTGTTCGGCAGCGTGGGGCCGGTCACGGCCGGGCGCGCCTACGGGCGGATGTCGGACGGCACGGCGCGCCTGCTTGTCACGCCGCCAATCACCCATCCGATCGAGCATTTTTCCGCCGCAGGGGTCGGGGCGTCGGTGGATTGGTTCCAACAGACTCTGTCCGGCGCGGCGACGCCCAAGCCGTCCACCGACCAGATTTGGTTATGGAAAGAGATCGGCACCCTGGTCGCGCTGACCGGATTTGTGGCCCTGGTCGCCGGCGCGTTCCAGCTGTTGCTGGCCACCCGGTTTTTCGGAGGCCTTCGCCGCCCCGCGATCGCCGCCGCCGCTGGTCTAAGCGGTCGCTGGTGGCTGACCCTGGTGATCACCGCCGCCATCCCCGCGCTCAGCTTCTTTCCGCTGATGAGCGCGGGTTTCGCTTTCA
>JAYUBD010000611.1:0-3334 GCA_043740995.1 Caulobacteraceae bacterium
ACACCCGCGTTCCTGGCGTTTGCTGAGCAGCCTCCTCGCGGGGCGACTGCCATTCACCGGTTCACCCGGATCTTTTACACCCGTAAAAGTATTTTAATACAATGCTTTAAAAGGACAGCCAAACCTCAGCCCCAGCTGCCAAAAGATGCCATTGAGCTGCCATCAGCTGCCAATGGGCTGCCATTCAGCTGCCAAAAAACGCCAAAAGCTGCCATCCGACTGCCTGGCGACTGCCAATCAGCCGCCAGAAAACTGCCAGGCCCGGGACCGTCATTTGCGGATGGCCGCCTTGCGCGCCAGGGCCAGCACCTGTTCCGGGTCTGTAAAGCGGGCCCGCACCGGCCAGGCCGTCACCCGCGCCCGCCAGGCCGGCGGCAGGCGATGCCAGTCCTTTTCGCTGGTGATCAGGCCTGCGCCCAGGGCGGCGGCGCGCTTGCTGAGAAAGCGCAAGGTGGCTTCGCTGACCACCGCGTGGTCGGCCAGGGGGGCGAAATCCACCAGATCGCAGCCGGCGGCGATCAGCGCCCGCTCCATCTTCCACGGCTTGGCGATGCCGGCGAAGCCGACCCACGGACCCGCCAACGGCGGGGCGGTCGGCTCGAGATGGGCCCGCAGCACCGGCGTCGCACCGAACAGCGCCAAAAGCTCCGGATCCGCCGCGGCCAGATCGGCTGGCAGCAAAAGCACCACGGCGTCGGCGCGGGCCAGGCCGGCGGCCAGGGATTCGCGCAAGGGACCGCAGGGAAAAACCGATCCATCGCCGAACGGCCACTCGTCGCCCCGCGTCTCGCCATCCACCACCACCAGGGACAAGACTTTGAGGAGGTCGGGGTTCTGATGGCCGTCATCCATGATGATCAGATCGGCTCCGGCCCGGACCGCCGCCCGGGCGCCGAGGGCGCGGTCGCGGGCCACCCAGACCGGAAACCGGGCGGCCATCATCAACGCCTCATCCCCCACCGTCGCCGCGGTGTGGGTCAACGGATCGACGCGGACGGGGCCGCGCAATTGCCCGCCATAACCGCGGGTCAGGATGTGCGGGCGGCGCCCATCGCCGGCGATCAGCGCGGCGAGGGCGAGCACCACCGGCGTCTTGCCGGACCCGCCGACCGTGAGGTTGCCGACACAAAACACCGGCGCGCCCAGATCGACGGGTCGGCCGCGCGCCAGGCGGCGGGCCGTCGCGAACGTCCACAGCCAGGACAGCGGCGTGAGCAGCGCGCGGGTCACCGCCATGGGCCGGCGGCCCCGGACATACCACCAGCGCGGGGTGCGCGGTCTCATGGCGGCGCCAGGGCGATCAGGCGGCGCACAGCCTGATCGGATTCGGCATCGCGCGCCGCCACCCAACCGCGCGCCCTGGCGGCCATCGCGGTCAGCGCCGGGGCCACAGCCAGAACCCGGTCAATCCAGGTTCCGAGGGCCGCGGGGGCAACCAGGGCCGTCGCGGCGGCGGCGCTCATCGCTTCATAGGCCGGCCATCGCTCGACGTGGGGGCCGGCGATAAACGGGCAGCCGAGCCGGGCGGGCTCCAGGGGATTGTGGCCGCCGACCCCTGGCGACAGGCTGCCGCCGATCACCGCCAAATGCGCCAGGCGGTACCACAGGCCCATCTCGCCCAGCGTGTCGGCGATATAGACGTCCACCCCGCCGGGGTCGGCCACCTGGCTACGCCGACCCGCCACAAGCCCGGCGGCGCGCGCCGCGTGTTCGATCGCTTCACTCCGCTCGAGGTGTCTGGGCGCGATGATCAAAATCGGACGGGCGGCATGAGCCCGACCGTGCGAAGCGAAGGCGCGCAGGGCGATCTCCTCTTCGCCGGGATGGGTGCTGGCCGCCAGAACCACCGGGCGGTCGCCGATCACGGCGCGGACTTCCGCGAGCGCGGCGGGGTCGGCGGTCAGCGGCGGGGCGCCGAATTTCAGGTCGGCAAGGCCGTCAATCCTGGCGCCGAGGCTCCGCAGGCGGCGAGACGACACCGCATCCCTGGCCAGGATCAGGTCATAGGCCCCCAGCAAGGTTTGGGCCGCCGCCGGAACATGACGCCAGCGCCTATGGCTGTTCGCCGAAAGGCCGGCCGATACCAGAGCCAGCCTGGCGCCGGTCGCCTTGGCGCCCAGGACGAGATTGGGCCAGATTTCACTTTCCACGAACACCGCCAGATCAGGGCGCCAATGACCAAGAAACCCCCGCACCGCGTCCGGGATGTCGACGGGCGCGTACTGGTGGATCACCTCGGCGGGCAGCCGGCCACCCAGCACCTCGGCCGAAGCGCGCGTGCCGCTGGTGACCAGGATCGCCAGATCCGATCGCACCTGACGCAGGCGGTCGATGACGGGCAGAACGGAGAGTCCCTCGCCGACGCTGACGCCATGCAGCCAGACCAGCGCTCCGTCTGGACGGGGCCGACCGGGCCGACCCAGGCGCTCGCCCAATCGCGCCGGGTCTTCGCGGCCCTGGCGCGCGCGGGCGCGCAGCACGGCCGGCGCCAGAGGCGAGACCACGGCGGTCGCTGCCCGGTAGAGCCGCAGGGAGAGGGGCGGGGAAACCGTCATCGCCTGATGGATAGCACCAGCGGCCTGATCACAAGCGGCTTGATTTTCCGATATGCCGCTCCGCCCGGGCTTGGGCGGCACACATGCGCGCCTGCCATTCGGCTCGGGTGGTCTCCAAGGTTTCGGCGCCACCCGAGGCGGGAGCGAACAGCGGACCGTCGAGCACCAAACAGGCGCGGGCGAACGGCAGGGGGATACGACCGCCGTCCCAGGCGCCCAGGCGCAGCGACGGCGTGGCGGCCAGGCCCATCAGGAAGACCGGGCATTGCCCGGCCCGCGCCAGGTGCACCGGGCCGATCTGCAGACGTTCGTTGGGTCCCCGCGGGCCATCCGGGGTCAGCAACATGACGCCGCCCCCGGCGATCTCTCTCATCGCCGCCCGGAAGGCCGCGGCGCCGCCCTTTTCTTCCAACGCGCCGCCGCCGTCACGCCTGGCGGTCGAGCCGCGCAGCGTGGGAATGCGCAGGCGTTCGGCGGCCCTGGCGATGAACGCCCCGTCGCGCGACAGCGAGATCATCGCCCGGCGCGGCTTGTCGCGCAGTATCGGCCGGCTGGCCATCGCGTGGGCGATCCGACCGTGCCACAAAAGCACGATCATGCCCTGGTCGGAGGCGATGACGGCGTCCGCGCCCGCGCGCCCTTCAATTCGCCAGCGCAAGGTTGCGATCATCAACTCCACATACCAGACCACCAGACTTGCCAGCAGGGTCTGGACCAGGACGGAGCGCAGCAGGCCCTTCACGGCGAAGGGTCCACCAGGGCCGACAAGTCCTGACTGC
>JAYUBD010000612.1:0-3326 GCA_043740995.1 Caulobacteraceae bacterium
CGGAAGCCCTTGGTCTGCATCATCCGGATCTCGCAGACCCCGCGCGCCGAGGCCCCCAGCACGATCCCGGTGCGGTCGCCAGAGAGGTCGCTGACCATATAGAGCACGGCGGGGGCGATGGCGTCCGGCAGCGACAGGGGATTGGGCTCGCGATCGCGCAGGCCCGGCAGGTCCGACGTCATGCGGGTAAAGGCGCCGGGCGCCAGGCCCCAGACACGGATGCCGTATTTGCGCCCCTCAATTGAAAGCACCCGCATGAACCCATACAAGCCGGCCTTGGCCGCCCCGTAATTGGACTGGCCGAAGTTGCCGTAGAGTCCCGAGGTCGATGAGGTCATCACGATGACTCCCTTGACGGCATTGTCCTTCATCCAGGTCCACACCGGCAGGGTGACGCAATAGGCGCCTTTCAAATGCACCTTCACCACCGCGTCCCAGTCGGCTTCGGAGGTTTTGGCGAAGGTCTTGTCGCGCAGAATGCCGGCATTGTTGACCAGGATATCTACCCGGCCAAAGGCGTCCAAGGCCGTCTTCAGAATGTTTTCGCCACCCGCGATCGTGGAGACATCGTCGCCATTGGCCACCGCGCGCCCGCCGGCCGCCGTAATGGCGTTGACCACCAACTGAGCCGCCGAGATCGAGCCGCCGGTTCCATCGCGCGCGCCGCCCAGATCATTGACCACCACCGCCGCGCCCTCGCCGGCGAACAGCTTGCAATAGGCTTCGCCCAAACCGTTGCCACCGCCGGTGACGATGGCGACCTTGCCGTCCAAAATGCCCATATTGTAAAGTCTCCGTGGTGTGTGGCTTGGCGGCCATCATCCGACCGACGTGGCGACAGTGCAAGTGGGTGCTATTTTCAGCGGATGTTATTTCCAGCCGGCGCTTGTCCACGCGCTTCTTGGGAATTGACCCGGCGGCGTCACCCTTGCGGCGGGCGGGACTCTGATACGAATCCGCGGTCGTTTCTAAAACCAAACAAAGCGCGTTAGCCTCGCGCGATGGGAAACCCGCCGATGAATCGCCGTGAACTTGGCTTGGCGCTATCAGCTCTGCCCCTCGCCGGCCTGCCCACCGCCGCGGTGTCGGGGCCGCCGGCCACCGTCACGGAGCCCGCGCACAAACCTGGGACTGGAAGTCAAATGATCGAACTTTCGGCTGTTGAAGCGGTCCTGGCCATGCGCGCCGGAGCGTTCACCGCGGAGGCCTACGCCAATGCTCTGCTCGCCCGGTGCGCCACCGGCCAATATCTCAACGTCTTCATTACTCTGGAGCCCGACCGTGTGCGCGAAGCGGCCAGGATGGCGGATCGCCTGCGTGCCGCCGGCGGCGTGCTGGGGCCGCTGCACGGCTTGCCGATCCCGATCAAGGACAGCATCAACACCCGCGATCTGCCGACGACCGCCGGTACGGCCGCTTTGCGCGGATTCCACCCGCTCGCCGACGCCACCGCAGTGGCGCGGCTGCGCGCCGCCGGGGCGAGTGTTCTGGGCAAGACCAACCTGCATGAGTTGTCGTTCGGCTGGACCAGCAACAACCTTGCTTTCGGCGCCGTGCACAATCCCTACGATTCGCGGCGGATCCCCGGCGGCAGCAGCGGCGGAACGGCGGCGGCGATCGCCGCGCGGATGGCCCCCCTCGGCGTCGCGGAAGACACGCAAGGCTCAATACGCGTGCCGGCGGCCCTGTGCGGCGTCTGTGGCTTCCGACCGACGACCGGCCGCTATCCGACAGACGGGACGGCGCCGATTACCCCGCTTTTTGATCAGGTCGGGCCGATCGCCCGCGTCGTCGCCGATCTGGCGTTGTTCGACTCGGTGATGACCGGCGACGCCCGGCCGATCGCGCCGGTTGCGCTCGGGGGGCTGCGGCTGGGACTCGCCCGCGACTATTATTTCTCGGGCCTGGACCCGGAGGTCGAGCGGGTGATGGACGCTGTGCTGGCGCGGTTGCGCGCGGCCGGGGTGGAACTGGTCGAGGTCGAGATGCCCGGCCTTGCGGAACTGGTCTCTCTCGTCACCGGGCCGGTGCAGCTTCACGACGCGGCGGCGGCCCTGGCAAGCTATCTGCGGATGTCCGGCGCGCCGGTGACGCTCGAAGCCTTGATGGCCTCGGTCAGTCCGGACGTGAAGCGCCTGTTCGAGCGGTTCGTCCTGCCGGGCGCGCCACAAGCCGTGTCGGCAGCGGCCTATGTGGCCGCGCGCGATCTACACCGTCCGGCCATGCAGCATTTGTTCGCCGACGCTTTCGCCCGGTTCGGCGTTGCGGCCATGCTGTTCCCCACCACTCTTACGCCGGCGACGCTGATCGGTCAGAGCGAGACGGTGGTCATTGGCGGCGCGGAGGTTCCGTTCCAAACGGCCATCGCCCGCAATATCGCGCCTGGCAGCACCGCCGGCCTGCCGGGGCTCGTCCTGCCAGCCGGTCTTACCCGCGACCCGCGCTTGCCCGTGGGGTTGGAACTTGATGGACCCGCCGGTGATGATCGCCATCTGCTCGCGGTAGGCCTGGCCCTCGAGGCCTTGCTCGGACCCCTGCCGGCCCCGGCCCTGGCGTAGGATCCGCCGCGCGCTGAATCACCCAGAACAGCCGCCACTATCGACGCACCCGGAAGAATTCGCGCAGCAGGGAGCCGCACTCCTCCGCCAGCACGCCGCCGGTCACCGCGGGTCGCCAGTGACAGGTCGGCTGTTCGAACAGACGCGGGCCGCTGATCACCGCGCCGCCCTTGGCATCGGTCGCCCCGAACACCAGCCGACCGATGCGCGCGTGGCTGATCGCGCCGGCGCACATGGCGCACGGCTCGAGCGTCACCACCAGGGTCAGGCCAGTAAGGCGGTAATTACCAAGCTTGCGCCCCGCCGCCCGCAGGACACGGATCTCGGCGTGGGCAGTGGGGTCATGGCGGGCGACGGGGCCATTGGCCGCGCGCGCGATGATTTCGCCGCTAATCGGGTCGACGATAGCCGCGCCCACCGGCACTTCGCCGCGTCGGGCGGCGGCTTGCGCCTGCGCCAGGGCGATGCGCATGGTGGGAAGATCATGGTCGGACATCAAAAACACCGAACAAGCCAACCCGCGCCGGGTCAAGCCGCGCGCCGTTCGCCAGCGCCGCCGACCGCGCCGGAGGGCGAGCGGATAGCCAAGGCCCTCGCCCGCGCCGGCGTCGCGTCGCGTCGCGAGGTGGAACGCCTGATCGAGGCCGGCAAGGTGGCGATCAATGGCCAAGTGCTCAGCACCCCGGCCGTGAAGGTCGGGGTGAACGATATTCTCACGGTTGACGGCGCCGTGGTCGGCGCGGCGGAACCCACCCGCGTCTTTCTTTA
>JAYUBD010000613.1:0-3314 GCA_043740995.1 Caulobacteraceae bacterium
ATGAATTCATTGTGCTCGGAGAGCAGCTTGTAGCGATCCGCCTCAAGAAGCTGCAGGTGCGCGAGCCGACCGCCCAGGGCCACCAGCCCGGCGCCAAACAGGCCGCCGAACAGGAAGGCCCGCCGCTGGAACATGCCCTGGCGCTGGTTGACATTGTCGAGAAATATCGAGGATTCAATCATCGGAACCGCGGATCGGCGTCTTCATACCGCTCGATCATGCGCCAGGCCAAAGGAAACAGAATGGCGCTGGCCAGCCATTGCCAAAACACCCCGACCAGGTTCGGAACGACGCCCGCCGCCAGATCCGTCATCACGACCCCGACCCCGAAGGCCGCGCCGCAGGCCGCCGCATACCACGCCCACTGGACCAGGAAGCCTTGTCCCGACAGCGAAGCACGCATCAGCAGAATAACCGCATAGGCGCTCATCAGGCATAGTGGCCAAAAGCCGAGCCGCCCGCCCCAGACCAGGTCCTGGAATAGTCCGAGCGTCAGCAAGGCGATCGGCGGCAGCACGGACGGTCGTATCGCCGCCCAGGCGAAGGCCAGGACAAGGCTGAAAACCGGTTCCGGCGGCGCGGCCCCCATCACCCGCAGCGGCGTGGCGAAGACCAGCGTCACCGCCATACAGATCAGCATCGGCATGACCAACCAACGGCTGGGCCGCAGCGGCGTGACCGTCACCAGGCTCATGGCTTGGCCGCCGCCGGCAAGGTGACCGGCGGGGCCGCCGGATGGTCGGGTGCGTCGGTCCGCGTGGACGGCAGAACGGTGGGCGCCAGGGCGGCGATCGGGACGAGCTGAGAGAAGTCCTTGAACAACAGGATCTGCACGAAATCGATCGCCGCCGCGTCGGAATCCAGCGCCACGCGCCATACCCCATCAAAGCCCATGACCGCCGAGCCCACCGGCAAACCGCGAGGCAATACCCCGCCATCGCCGGAGGTCAGCACCCGATCACCAGCCTGGAGCGCGTCATGGGTGCGCAGATAGGCGAGGCTGGGATTGGGGCCGCCATCGCCGGTCAGGATGGCGCGGCCATTGGTCCGGGCGATCAGAACCGGCGTGCGGCTGTCGACGTCGGTAAGCAACATGATCCGGCTCACCTGGTCCGCTACGCCCGTGACCCGGCCGACCAGGCCGCGCGCGCTCAATACCGGGTTGCCTTCGACGATTCCCCGCGCCGCGCCGGCGTCGGCGAGACGCGTATTTGCGAACGGGCCGCGCGCATCGATCACCGTATTGGCGAACACCATCGGCAAGGGGGGGTTGGTCCTGGCCCCCAGAAGAGACCGCAGACGGTCGTTTTCCTCTTGCAGCGCGAGGGCGCGGTCGCGCCAGCTCCCGGCGGCGACGAGTTGGCGCTTGAGGGTCGCATTTTGCCCACCCGCGTCAAAATAGCCGCCGACCCAGCCGGTCGCCGCGCCGATCCATCGCACCGGGGCCGACATCAGACCGCCCACCGGGGCAGTCACGGAATCGGCGACGCGGCGCGTGACGCTGGAGGCGGCGCCACGCACGTCTCCGCGCCGGTCACCCATGAACAGGGCGGCGGCGACGACCACGGCAATGACCAGCGCCAAGGCTGCCACCCAGACCAGGGGCGGCTTGATCTCGCCCAGTCCGCCGTCCCGAAGAGACACTTAAACGCCTCCAATCGAGGTTGATCCGCCAGGTGGCCAGGGCAATCAGACGAAACCCGTCCTTGGTAGCGCGGGCTTGGCCCAATCGTCCACCCGGCTCCAAAGTATTGCAGGGTCGCGTGTTTTCTAGAACAGACTGGATTCCAGCAGGCCCTGCATCCAGTTTGGATGCTCCAACACCTTGCCGCAGCCCAGGGCGACACACGACAGCGGGTCGTCGGCGACGGTGACCGGCAGGCCGGTATGGTCGCGAATTTCCAGGTCCAGCCCGCGCAGCAAAGCGCCGCCGCCGGTCAGCATGATGCCCTTGTCGGCGATGTCGGCGGCCAGTTCCGGCGGAGTCGCCTCAAGCGCCAGCTTGACGGCTTCGATAATCTGCGAGACCGGCTCGGCGACCGCGTCGGCGGCCTGTTTTTCACTGATCCGCACTTCGCGCGGTACGCCTTGCATCAGGTCGCGCCCCTTGACGTCGATGAACAGGCCATAGCCATCCTCGGGCGGGCGGGCGGTGCCGATTTCCTTCTTGATCCGCTCGGCGGTGGTCTCGCCGATCAGCAGATTGTGGTGACGGCGCATATAGCTGATGATCGCCTCGTCCATCTTGTCGCCGCCCACGCGGGCGCTCCGCGAATAGACGATACCGGACAGCGACAAGACCGCCACCTCGGTGGTCCCGCCGCCGATGTCGACGACCATCGATCCGGTCGGCTCGTGAATGGGCAGGCCGGCGCCAATGGCCGCCGCCATCGGCTCATACATCAGCACCACGCGCCGCGCCGAGGCGTTCAATGCTGAATCATGAATGGCCCGGCGTTCAACCGCTGTCGCGCCGGACGGCACGCAGACGATGACCTTGGGGTTCACGAATCCCTTACGGTTATGAACCTTGCGGATGAAATATTTGATCATCTCTTCGGCGACTTCGAAATCGGCGATCACGCCGTCGCGCATGGGGCGGATCGCCTCCATGTGGCCGGGTGTGCGGCCAAGCATCATCTTGGCTTCAGTGCCGACCGCGTAGACGGTCTTGCGCCCGCCCTGGGTGCGCAGGGCGACCACCGAGGGCTCGTTCAGCACGATGCCCTTGCCCTTCATATAGACAAGGGTATTGGCCGTCCCCAGATCGATGGCGATGTCGTTGGAGATGACGCCGAACAAGGATGAGAACATTCAGGTCTCGGATGTTGTGGGACGAGCGGACAATGAAGAGGGCTGAAGTGACCTCTGCGTGACGGCCACCGTCGCGGCGCGACGACGCGCCCGTCACAAAGGCCGTTTGGGCAAGCCCAAACCTCTGCCCGCACAATGAGCCGAATTCAAGGATTTAATCGGCTATCCGGCGTTTGCATCGACGTGGATCGCTTCGGGGGCGGCGCGCGGGGTCGCCGCGAACGCACGGCCAATGGCCTGCGCCAAATCCCGGTCTTGAAACGGCTTTTCGATGACCACCGAAGTCAGCTTCAGCGACCGCGCCGTGTAGTAGTCCCCGGTGACGAACAGGTGAGGAATGAATCCCGAGCGCAGGATCTCGGCGACCGCCAGCGGACCGCTGCTGTCGGTGAGATGCGCATCGACGATCAACAGATCGGGCTTTTCCCGGGCGGCAGCCGCCACGGCATCCACACCACTGGCCTCAATGCCGCACACCACGTATCCCATGTCCGACAGAG
>JAYUBD010000614.1:0-3309 GCA_043740995.1 Caulobacteraceae bacterium
AAATTCGGGTTGGGTTTGTATTCCGCGTACAGCGACACATAGGTCTTGAGCTGGTCGGTATCGATCTCGTTGAACCGGTAATAGGTTTCGCGCCACTGATCGAACAGGTCGAATCCCCAGCTGGCTTTCAGGCGGGGCAGGCCCTGGGTGAAGTGGAGCTCGGCATCGGTCGGGTGCAGGCCGGAGATCTCGCGCGTCAGGCCGGTGGTCGGGTCGGTGACGCTGGAAAACCGCCAGGTGGCCTGGCCGGTGAGCAGACCGCGCCGGAGCCCCAGCCGGTCGGTGGGCAGGGTGAGGGCCAGCCCCAGCTCATCCTTGCGCCCGCCGCCGATATTGCCGGGGGCGTCAAAGGTTCCACTGGGATCATAGATCGGCGCGCGGTCGATCACCTGGCTCAGCCGGGCGTGCCGCAGGGTGATAGTAATGGCGCCGGCCCCCCAGAACCGCCGCTCATAGGCGGCTTCCGCCACCCAGGCCTGTTGCGGGCTCAGGTCGGGATTGCCGGCTCGCACCGCGCCGTTGGCCAGGCTGGCCGAGCCCGAGGCGAAGTCGTCGAAATTGAGCTGGCCGACCTCCCGCTCCAGGCGAACGCGAACCTGATCGGCGGCGTCCGGCGACCATGTGAGCTGCAGGCGCGGCTTGGGGAAGGCCAGGGTCCGGGCATGCATGACATCGCCGGTCGAGCTGATCCGTGAGGCCTCCAGACGCAGGCCGCCTTCGACGCTCAGCTGCGGCGACACCCGCCACGCGGCGGTGGCGAACCCCTCGGCGCGCGTCTCGGTCACCCGCACATTGGCGGCGGGCAGCGACGCCGGCGCGCCGTTCTGGACAAAACGGGTGGCTGCGTTGACCCAGTTGAAATCCCCCTCGGCGCCGGCCTGCAGGGAAATGGCGGGCGTGGCCTCGACCCTGAATGTGGCGCGCGCGATGCTCTCGCCGCTGGTCTTTTTCAGATCGTAGAATTCCACATCGCCCGGCGCGACAAAGGCGTCGGTATAGCGGCTGCGTCCCAGCTGCTGCAGCAGCACCGCCTCGAATCCGGTCCTGGCGTTCAGGCGGCGTGTATAGTTCAGGCCGAGTTCGGCGATCTGCCTGCCGGTGTGCTGGCGGTCGATGTTTTCGCCCGCCGACGAGGCCAGGCGGTCGTCCTGCAGCGAATTATACGGATTGTCGTCGAGCGAGGCATGGGCTTTCAGAACGCCGCCGGCCACCGGTGTCTCAAGCGAGCCGGTCGCCTTGTAGTCGGAATAGCGCGCCTCCGAATGTTCCACCGCCGTCTGGCGCACGGCCCCGCTCGGGCGGATTTGCCGACGCGCGCCATTGCCGGCCCGGTCGTCAATGCCGCTGCCGGCGAACAGGGAAAACTCGAAGGCGGTGTCGCCCAGGCGCCGGGCGCCTTCGATGCGCCCGCCCCAGCCCAGCCGGCCATCATACCAATGGGCGCCGGCCGCGGCGACCGTCAGCTTGAGGCCGCCGTCCCGCCGTCGGACGATATTGGCCAGGACGGTGCGGCCCTGCATGTCGATGCCGGGGGCGCCGCCGCGAATGAGCTCGATGCGCAGCACGGACGCCGCCGGAATGCGCTTGAGGATGTCGTCGAGGCCGTCGTCCTTGGCGGCCGGCCGCGCGCCGTCGATCAACACATTGCCCGCCGCGCCGCCCAGGCCGCGCACCGCTGCGCCGCGATCAAAGGTAAAGCCTGGCAGGCGGTCGACCATATCCAGCGCGGTGGTCGGCTGCGACGCGGCAAAGAAGGCGGCGGGATAGGCGGTGACCGGCGACGACGCCTGAATGGGAGCGGCGGCGGCTGCCGCCAATAGCGCCGCGAGGGACAATGCAGCAGTCATCAGTCCCCTTACCCGGTTTCGAAGATTGACGCTGCCACCGGCGCGTCCGCGGCGCCAATTAATTCGGGGTAAGCGCGGCCGGCGACGGCTTGTCGGCCCGCGCCGTCACCGCCGTCCCGACCGAGGCGAGCATCACCGCGGATATCCCCAGCCATTGCAGCGGAGAGGGCGATTCGCCCAGCAGGACCAGCCCCGCCAGGCTGCCGATCGCCGGCTCCAGGCTCATCAGCGTCCCGAACACCCGGGTCGGCAGCCGGGTCAGGGCGAACATTTCCAGTGAATAGGGCAGGGCGCTGGAGAGGAAGGCCAAAATGATCGCCGCCGGAAGGATGGCGGGCGCGAACAGGGCGGGGCCGACCCGCGCCAGCCCCAGGGGGACAAACACGGCGGCCGCCGCCGCCATGCCCAGGGCCGTGGCGCGCGCGCCGTGGTCGAGTCCGGCCCGACGTCCGAAAATGATATACAGAGCCCAACAGCCGCCCGACCCCAGGGCCAGCAGCCCCCCCTTGGGGTCGATGGCGTTGACGTGGCCAAGCGGCGCCAGCATCAGCCATCCCGCCAGCGCCACCGCGACCCAGACCATATCCCTCGGTCGGCGCGAACCGATGATCGCCACGGCCAACGGGCCGACGAATTCCAGGGCGATGGCGATACCCAGCGGCACGGTGACCAGCGCCATATAGAACAGGGTGTTCATCGCCCCCAGCGACAGACCGTAGGCGATCAGCGGCGCCAGGCGTCGGTCCCACCGCAAGCCGCGCCAGGGTCGCATCACCAGACCCAGCATCAGGGCCGAGACGCCGAGCCGCAGCGCCGCCACGCCCTGCGCCCCGACCGCCGGGAACAATCCCTTGGCGAAGGCCGCGCCGCACTGCATCGAGATCATCGCGGCGATCAGCAACAGCACCGGCCCAAAGGTCCGCGCCCACCGCGAGGATGCCGTCATTTGGGTGATCGCCCCCTCCCGTACCGGTTTGAGGAAGCGGCTCTTATCGCGACAGATCAGTCACCAGCGACAGATAATAGGTAATCGCCGGGGCGATGTTGGCGATCGGCGTGCGCTCGTTCAGGCCGTGGCTGAAGTCCTCCGAGTGTTTGATAAACAGCGGGCTCGCGCCATAGCTGGACGTGCCGTGATAGCGGAACCACATGCTGTCGCTGGCCCCCGACGCCATGCTCGGAAACATCGGCACGCCCGGATAGACGGCTCCCAGCGCCTTTTTCATGGCCGCGACCAGGTCCGGACGCATCGGCGAGGCGTCGTTGCTGACCGCGCCCTCGGTCACGTCCTTGAAGCTAACCGCCGGATCGGCGGCTGCCGCTTCCAGCTCAGCCATGATGGCCGCCGGCTTGTGCCCGGGGAAGATCCGGCAATTGATATTGGCGTCGGCATGCTGCGGCAGGGCGTTCAGCGCATGGCCGCCATTGATCATGGTGACCACGCAGGTCGTGCCGATCTTGC
>JAYUBD010000615.1:0-3304 GCA_043740995.1 Caulobacteraceae bacterium
GGGAGCCAAATTCGAAATCGATGCCAAACCGCACCTCGGTCCCGGCCTCGTCAGGGGTGAAGGACCAGCGATTTTCCAGGCGTTTGAACGGGCCTGACAGCAGGTTCACGTCGATCACCAGAGCGCCCGTGTCCAACTTGACCCGCGTGGCGAAGCGCTCGCGAATAATCGCGAAACGCACGCGCGCCTCGGCGTCGAATACGGTAATCCCCTCCCCGCCCGGTCGGCGGTTCCATGTCCGCAATTCGCTGACCCACGGAACAAATTGTGGATAGCGCTCCACATCGGCCACCAGAGCGAACAGCTGCTCGGGAGAATAAGGCAGGCGACGCGTAAGGCTCTGGCGCAAACGGCGACTTTATGCGGCGTCCAGGCGCATGGCGGCGTTCGCCTTCAGCCGCGCGGCCCGCAAACGCGCGAAACCCTCGCCGGCATGGTGGGATGATCGCGTCAGCGGACTGGAGGACACCATCAAGAAGCCCTTGGAACGTGCAATGGTCTCCAAGGCGGCGAACTCATCCGGCGTGACGAAACGATCGATGGGGGCATGTTTGCGGCTGGGTTGCAGGTACTGACCGATCGTAATGAAGTCCACGCCCGCCGACCGCATGTCGTCCATCACTTGCATCACCTCTTCCTTGGTCTCGCCCAGGCCGACCATCAGGCCCGACTTGGTGAACATCATTGGCGCGCGTTCTTTGACGCGTTCCAGCAAGCGCAGCGAATGGTAATAGCGCGCGCCCGGTCGGATCCTGAGATAGAGACGGGGGACGGTCTCTAGATTGTGATTGAATACGTCCGGACCCGAATCGATGAGCAACGCCGCCGCCGCGGTTGGCTTACGCAGGAAGTCCGGCGTGAGGATTTCGACGGTTGTCGCCGGCGTCGCCGCGCGGATGGCGAGAACCGTCCGGGCGAAGTGTGCGGCGCCGCCATCGTCGAGGTCATCCCTGTCCACCGAGGTGATCACTACGTGCTTGAGGCCCATCACCGCCACGGCCTCGCCAACCCGGCGTGGCTCGTCGCCATCCAGCGGCGCCGGCCGGCCGGTGGCCACGTTGCAAAAGGCGCAGGCGCGCGTGCAGATCTCACCCATAATCATCATCGTGGCGTGCGATTGGCTCCAACATTCGCCAATATTCGGACAGGCTGCCTCTTCGCATACGGTGATCAGGCCGTGCGTCTTTACGATGCGTCGGGTCTCGTTATAGCCAGCGGATCCCGGCGCTTTGACACGCAGCCAAGGGGGTTTGGCCAGGATTGGCGAATCTGGTCGCGCCTGTTTTTCCGGGTGCCGGGCGCCGCGCGCCGAGACGTTGTCGATGACGAGAGCCATGCCCCTAGATCGTCTCTCTCGCGGCAAGGATCAAGCGGTTCCCCAATCAGCCGCAATACGCCGGGGTCGCAGAGCCGACCGCGAGAGAGCGCTTGACGCAATTAGTGCCTTAGCCCACGCCTGGGCCTGGAGTCTAATCGGCGATGATCGACTCTTCGAAAAGGCGACCGCCGCGATGAGGAGCGCCGAACATGTGCCGGTCAGTCCGATTTCATTTTTTGCAATCGGCCAGAAGGTGCGCCTGGGAAAATGGCCACAGAGGTCACACGGAGACCCGTTTGATCGCCTGCTCGCGGCCACCGCCCTTCGACGAGACATCCCGATCGTCTCGGCCGAGACCGTGTTCGACGGAATGGGTTGCTCGCCTATGGTGAGCACGCGGAGAAATTGCCCGACCCTGCGGGTTTTGCAAAACCGTCGGTCGGTCTGTAGCGTAGATCGCAAAATACACCCCCCAGGAGGCCCGTTTGGCCCGCACCCTCCTCAAAGAACCGCCTCCGCGAGGCGACCGCGCCGTTTTCGACGCCCTGCTCGACGCGGCCAGGGCGTTCGGGGCGGGGAAACCCATTCTTGAAGACCAGGAGCGCAGGCCGCTCACCTATACCGGGCTGATTCGGGCCTGTTTCGCGCTCGGCCGCCGGATTGCCGACTTTACCATCCGGGGCGAAACCGTCGGGCTGATGCTGCCGTCCAGTTCCGCCGGCGTGGTGACCTTCTTCGCCCTGCACGCCTTTGGACGCACGCCGGCCATGCTCAACTTCACCGCCGGACTCCGCAATCTGCGCGCGGCGGTCAAGCTGGCCGATGTCAAGGTCGTGTTGACGTCTCACCGCTTCATCGAACAAGGCAAATTTCACGACCTGATCGACGCCCTCGAGGAACGATGCACCATCGTCTATCTCGAGGACGTCCGCAAAAGCGTCGGACTCGCCGATAAGGTCTACGCGCTGGGCGCGTCGCTAATCGCACGCCAGGCGCGCGTCAAGGCGCGCGCCTCGGATCCGGCGGTCATCCTGTTCACCTCGGGCAGCTTCGGTGCGCCGAGGGGGGTGGTGCTCAGCCACGCCAACCTGATCGCCAATGTTGAACAGATCGCCGGCCACATCGCGCTCGACCTCGACTGGGTGTTCTTCAACCCGCTGCCGATCTTCCATTGTTTCGGGCTAACCGCCGGGGTGCTCCTGCCCCTGCTTCGCGGCCTCAAGGCCTTCGAATATCCCAGCCCCTTGCACGTCAAACAGATCCCGGCTCTGATCCGGGATACAGGGGCCAGCGTGCTGCTGGCGACCGACACCTTTCTCAACCAGTATGCCCGGGCCTGCGACGGCGGCGAGCTTTCAGGATTGAAATTCATCGTCTGCGGCGCCGAGAAGGTGCGTGACGAGACGCACAATCTGATCGCCGAACGATTCGGCTCCATCCCTGTTCTCGAAGGCTATGGGGCGACCGAGGCCTCGCCGGTCATCGCGGTAAACAAGCCGGACGACAATCGGCGCGGTACGGTGGGGGGGCTTCTGCCCCATATGCAAACACGGCTGGAGACGGTGCCGGGGATCGTCCGAGGCGGCAGGCTATATGTAAGAGGACCCAATGTGATGTCCGGCTATCTTAATGGGTCCGGCGTACTGGAGCCGCCGCCCGAGGGTTGGCACGACACCGGTGACGTGGTGGAAATAACCGAGGACGGCTGGATAACCATACTCGGCCGGGTCAAGCGGTTCGCCAAGATCGGCGGGGAGATGGTTTCGCTCACCGCCGCCGAGGATCTGGCCGTCGGCCTATGGCCGGACGCCCGTCACGCGGTGATCGCCCTGCCCGACCGGAGGAAGGGCGAACGGCTGATCCTGATCACCGACCAGCCGGGCGCGGATATTGCCCGCCTCCTCGTCCATGCCCAAAATCTCGGCGCGCCGGAACTCGCAGTGCCACGCCGGATCGTGCGCGCTTCGGAAATCCCTGTCCTAGGAT
>JAYUBD010000616.1:0-3294 GCA_043740995.1 Caulobacteraceae bacterium
ATCAATTTTTCGTTCGGCCTGACCATCCTGTTGCTGACGTTCTATGTCGAAAAGCCGGTCGCGTTTTCGACCTTTCCGTCCCTGCTGCTGATCGCGACGCTCTATCGGCTGGCGCTCAATGTCGCCGCGACGCGGCTGATCCTGACCCAGGCCAACGCCGGCCAGGTGATCGGGGCGATCGGAGCCTTCGCCGTTCAGGGCAGTTTCGTGATCGGCCTGGTGGTGTTTTTCATCCTGGTGGTCGTCCAATACGTGGTGGTGACCTCCGGCGCCCAGCGGGTTTCCGAAGTCGCGGCGCGGTTCGTGCTCGATTCGGTGCCGGGCCAGCAGATGAGCATCGACGCCGATCTCAACATGGGCCTGATCGACCAGAAAGAGGCCAAGCGTCGACGCAAGGAGATTGAAAAGGAAGCCGCCTTCTACGGTGCGATGGACGGCGCCAGCAAGTTCGTCAAAGGCGACGCCATCGCCGGCATCATCATCCTGCTGATCAACATCCTCGCCGGCTGGATCATCGGCATAGCCCAGATGGGGATGGACTGGCTGACCGCCCTGCAGACCTTCACCCTGCTGACGATCGGCGACGGTATCGTCACCCAGGTGCCCGCCCTGGTGATTTCAGTGGCGACCGGGATCATCGTCACGCGGTCGGCGGCGGACCGCCAACTCGGCGCCGAGGTGCTCAGCCAATTGGGGTCGGTTCCCAAGATCCCGCTCATCGTCGTGGCAACCTTGTTCATTCTTCTGGCCATGCCTGGCATGCCCAAATGGCCGATCCTGATCCTGATCGCCATAGCCGGCGCGATCTGGTGGGCGTCGCGGCGCCGGCGCCAGGAAGAATTGGTCGGCGCGGTCCTCGATGAGGTTGGCCCGGCGGGCGCCGCCGCGGCCGAGTCGCGGGCCGCCGCTCCAATCGAGGTCCTGCTCGGCAAGGATCTCAGCGGTCACTGGCAGTCTTTGAAGCCCTTGCTTGGCGAGCGCATCGCCGCCCTGCGCTCCCAGCAGGAAAAGGCGAGCGGCTTTGCCTTTCCGGCCGTGGTGTTCCAGGACGGCGCGGGTCTGGGGCCCAACGACTATGAGATCCTGATCTTCGGCGCCAAGCACGCCCACGCCAGACTCTATCCCGATAAGGTGCTGGCAATCCGCTCGGGCCCGGCGGGCGAAAACCTGCCGGGGATCGAGGCCAAGGACCCCGCGTTCGGCCTGCCCGGCCTTTGGATCGACGCCGACGCCCGCGATCGCGGCCAGGCCGGCGGCTACACTCTGGTTGATCCGATCACCGTCCTGATCACTCATCTTGGCGAAGTGTTGCGCGGCGATGCGCCGCTCCTGTTGTCGCGGGCGGAGGTGGTGTCCCTGCTCGAGGGGGTGCGGTCACGGCAACCCGGTCTCATCGAAGAGCTGATTCCGGCCATCATGACGGTGTCGGACATCCAGCGGGTGCTGCAAAATCTTCTGGCCGAGGGTGTGTCCATTCGAAACCTCGACCTGGTCGCCGAAGCCCTGGTGGATGTCGCCCGCCACACCAAGGACCACCAGGAACTCACCGAGATGGTGCGCCGCCGCCTTTCTCACGGCATCTGCCACGGTTTGCGGGGGGCCCATGATCAATTGTCGGTGCTGAGCCTAAGTCCCCGCGTTGAAGCGCAACTTACCGAGAACATGCGGCGCGGCGACGGCGCGGGCGCCTTCGTGATCGAGCCTGGGCTGGCCGAACAGCTGACGCGCAAGCTCATCCCATTGGCCGAATCGATGATGCGTCAGAGCTTGGCCCCGGTTCTGCTATGCGGGCCCGATATCCGCCGTCACCTCAAGACCTTCACCCAGCGGACCATCCCTCGGCTGGCCGTCATTTCGGTAAACGAGGTCCCGGCGAATATCGATCTGCGCTCCTTCGACGTATTACATATTGACGCATGAGTATTGTTCTTTGGGGTCGCTGTTGCGTCGAGCGTGAAAATGCGCATAGGTCCGCCTTATGGGGGCATTTATAGACACAGCGTCAGCGATCATCTCGCAATCCGAGCAGCGGGTCGAGATCGCCGCGCAGAACATCGCCAATGTCAGCACGCCGGGCTATAAGCGCCGCGTGAGCTTCGCGTCCCTTGTCGGGCCGGATCCGACCGTGGCGACCGCGCAGCCGACGACGGTCACCGATTTTAGTGCCGGAAAAATGATCATTACCGGCAACGCCCTCGACCTCGCCGTGCTGGGCAAGGGCATGTTCGCGGTGCAAACCGACACCGGGGTCGCTTACCTGCGGGGCGGCAAGTTCCAAACCGACGCCAACGGACGGGTCGTCACGCCCGAGGGCTATCCCCTAGAGCTCCAGGGCGGCGGCGATTTGAATACGAAGGGCGCCGTTTTTCAGGTTCAAAGCGACGGCGCCGTGGTTGAAAACGGCGCCCCGATCGGAAAGCTTGAGGTCATCGATTTTGTCGATCCTCACGCCGTCACGCGCGACTCCGACGGACTCTTCCGTACTCCGGACGCCAACGTCGTCGCGCTAGCCACGCCAGGCGTCCGCCAAGGCGCGCTTGAAGCATCGAACGTCTCCACCGGCGACGAAATGGTCACGGTGATGGAGGCCCTGCGCCGCGCCGAATCGGGACAAAGGCTGGTCACCATCTTCGACGACCTGATGGGTCGGGTTCTTTCAACGTTCGGGCAGGCTTAGAATGAACAATGCGTTTTATATCGGGGCGACTGGTCTGCGCGCGCAAGAGCGCGGCCTCGAGGTGATCGCCAACAACGTGGCGAATCTCAACACAACCGCGTTCAAACGCTCCGAAGTTCGGTTTTCGGAGCTCATCGCCGCCTCGACGTTGGGCGCCGGGGACGCCCAACCCACGGCGATCTCCCTCACCGAGGCCCTCTCCGGCGTCTCCGCGGACGCGTCGCCACGGGTGTTCGCGCAGGGCGATTTGAAAATCACCGGCAAACCGCTCGATATCGCCATCAACGGCGAAGGCTTCATCGAACTGATGGGGGCCGGCGGTCAGGTTGAACTGTGGCGCGGCGGATCGCTGAAGGTCAACGCCGATGGGCAGTTGGCGGCGGACAACGGCCTGCCGCTCAAGGCGATGATTTCCGTGCCCACAGGCGCGACGTCTATTTCAATTGATCCTTCCGGGATCGTGCAGGCCACGGTCAATGGCGCGACCGCCGTCACCGCGATCGGAAAAATTGATCTGGTCATGCCCAAGGATGCGACCACGCTGTCATCCCTGGGGGATGGTCTCTATCAGCCGGCCGCCGCTGAGGACCTGGTGACCGCCACGCCCGGGCAGGACG
>JAYUBD010000617.1:0-3288 GCA_043740995.1 Caulobacteraceae bacterium
CGCGCCGGACCGCGCCGCCGCCACCATGGTCTGGAATTCCTTGGTGGAATTGACCTTGGGCATCGGGGTGTCCGGAACGGCCACGCCCAGAAACGCGCACAGGGGCGCCCAGCCGTCGGCGGCGTAATAGACCAGCAGGCGGTCGGCCGGGATCAGACGGCGAACCTCCTCATTGTGCTTCAGATACACTGAAATCACATGATCGCGGTCATGCATGGTCCCGCCTTCGAACATGCCGGCAATCACCTTGACGACCATGGCTTCAAACGGGTTGCTGGGTGGAGCCGTGAAGTCTCTGGCGAATATGGTCGCCTGGGTCGAGTTGAACCAGGCCTCCGGATCACGTTCGGTCAGGATGATCCTGGCGGTTGGGTAAAGGTCCGCCAGGATCTTGTAGAAAGACGAGCTCGGCCAATCCACCGTCGAGCGATAGCCCTGAAAGATCGCCTCCCAATCAGGTTTCCCGTCGGCGGCGTCCACCCAAAGACCCGGCGCGGCGGGGTTTTTGAACACTTCCGCCATGTGATAGCAGGGACCCAGGCCCAACTGTTCCAGGGCCAGTTTTAGAGACATGGTCCCGGTGCGGCCCAGCCCGGCGCCGATTACGGACAGCATGATTTTCCCCTCAAAAGGTTTCGTCTGTTTTCGCCGGGTTCGCCCGTGCGATCAAGCGACCCTCACGCCTTTTCCAGAAAACTGTCGATCACCCGCTTCTCGCCGGCGGTCTCGAAGGCGACGCTCAGCTTGTTGCCCTCGATAGCTGTGACCGCGCCATAGCCGAACTTTTGGTGAAACACCCGGTCGCCGCGCGCATAGGCGCTGGACAGGGCGGGATCGGAAATGGCGATCAGCCGGCCCTCGCCCTCTATCACCTTGGTGCGGCCGGGCGGCCCGCCGGCATAGCCGCGCGCCTGCGCGCGCTTCCACCCTGGACTGTCATAGCCGGAACCATAATTGACCTCGTCCCAACGTGAGGACGCTTCCTTCAGGCCCGGCCCGCCGCCATAATAGCCGGTCTCCGAGCTGGCCTCGACACTGGCCAGAGGCAGTTCATCCACGAATCGGCTGGGCGCCTGGCTGGTCCAGCGGCCATAGACCTGTCGATTGGCGACGAACGAGATGCGCGCCTCCTCCCGCGCGCGGGTGATGCCGACATAGGCCAGGCGGCGTTCCTCCTCCAGGCCGCGCGCACCGTTCTCGTCCAGGCTGCGCTGGCTGGGAAACATGCCCTCTTCCCATCCCGGCAGAAAGACCAGAGGGAATTCCAGGCCCTTGGCGGCATGCAGAGTCATGATCTGCACCGCATCGCCCCCCGGGCCGCGATCAAGATCCATGACCAGGGCAACGTGCTCCAGATAGGCGCCCAAGGTCTCGAAGGCGCTCATCGACTGGACCAACTCCTTCAGGTTGTCGAGCCGGGTCTGGCTGCTCGGTCCCTTGTCGGCGCGCAAGGCGTCGGTATAGCCGCTCTCCTCCAGGATCACCTCTGTCAGGCGCGCATGGGGAAGGGTGGACGCCTGGCCGCGCCAACGGTCCATGTCGCGCATGAAGGTGTTCAGCGCCGTGCGACCGCGGGCGGGTATTTCGTCGCTGCGGACCAGATCCCGGGACGCCGCGCTGGCCGAGATCCCCTGGTTGCGGGCGAGCGTCAGCAGTGTCTGCACCGTGGCGTCACCGATCCCACGCCGGGGCGTATTGACGATCCGCTCGAAGGCCAGGTCGTCATCCTGTGACTGCACCAGACGCAGATAGGCGTGGGCGTCGCGGATTTCCGCCCGCTCGAAGAATCGTGGGCCGCCCACCACGGTATAGGGGATCTGCAACAGGACAAACCGCTCCTCGAAGGCGCGCATCTGGAACGAGGCCCGCACCAGGATAGCGATGTCTGAATAACGGCGGCCCTTCCGCCAGCGCTCGACCTCCTCGGCCACCAGCCGGGACTCCGCCTCGCCATCCCAAACCCCGCGCACCTGCACCTTCTGGCCGCCGGTCGCCTCGGTCCACAGGGTCTTGCCGAGCCGGTCCTTGTTGGCGGCGATCAGGCCCGAGGCGGCCGCCAGGATATGCTCGGTGGAGCGGTAGTTGCGCTCCAGGCGGATGACCGTCGCGCCCGGAAAATCGCGCTCGAAGCGCAGGATATTATCAACCTCGGCGCCCCGCCAGCCATAGATCGACTGATCGTCGTCGCCCACGCAGCACAGGTTCCTGCGCTTTTGAGCGAGCAGGCGAAGCCACAGATACTGGCTGACATTGGTGTCCTGGTACTCGTCCACCAGGATGTAGCGAAACCGCTGGTGATAGTCGGACAGGACGTCGGGGTTCTGGGTGAAGATCGTCAGATTGTGCAGCAGCAGATCACCGAAGTCACAGGCGTTCAGCACGCGCAGCCGCGCCTGATAGGCCCGATAGAGATCCGCGCCCCGATTGTCGGCGAAGCCCGCCCCCTCGCCGGCGGGCAGGCGGTCGGGAGTCCAGCCGCGGTTCTTCCAATGGTCGATCAGCCCAGCCAGATGTTTCGGCGTCCAGCGTTTGACGTCGATATTTTCGGCGGCCAGCAGTTGCTTGATCAGCCGTTCCTGATCATCGACATCGATGATGGTGTAGCTGGATTTGAGGCCGACCAGCTCGGCGTGGCGGCGCAGGATCTGCGCGGCGATCGAATGAAAGGTGCCCAGCCAGCGCAGCCCCTCGGCGGCCGGCCCGATCATGTCGGTGATCCGGTGGCGCATCTCCCGCGCCGCCTTGTTGGTGAAGGTGACCGCCAGCAGCTCCCACGGTCGGGCCTTGCCGGTTGTCAGGATGTGCGACAGCCGAGTGGTCAGCACCCGGGTCTTGCCGGTGCCCGCCCCGGCGAGCACCAGCACCGGTCCCTCGGTCGCCTCGACGGCGGCGCGCTGCTCGGGATTCAGCCCCGCCAGGGCGTCGGGCCCGGCGGGTCGGGCGAGATCGGAGATGCGTGGGGCCGGCAGGTCGGACACGAGGGGGCTCGAAGGCGAATCCAGAGGAACATATGGAGCACATTGGCCGCCAAAGCCACAGGCCGTCTCCAGCGACGGTCGGAGGGAATCAGGCGTCCGTCAATGCGTTCGCTTGGCGGATCCTAACGGCTTTCCGCGCGGCCGATCTTCGCTTTCTTGTTATGGCCGCCTTGCGGAGGCTCAGAGTTGATCACCGTGACGTTGACTTAGGGTCCGGGACCGGGCGCTTCGGCGCCATCGACGCGGCATCGGTCTGTCCTCCGATCACGAAACCGGTTCCATAGCTTTCCGGCGGAGCCTCGACGATATT
>JAYUBD010000618.1:0-3287 GCA_043740995.1 Caulobacteraceae bacterium
TCCAGACGATGTCGTTTTCACCGTCGAGTATTCGGTTCGCTCGGCACAGATCGCGGTCTATTCCCTGCTGGGGCTCGAGAAAGCGGTCTCCCCGCTCTATAAGGGCCAGTTCGATCCCTCCGTGGTGTTCGCCGCCGCCAAGACGCTGGTGAGCTGATGGCGCTGCGCTTTGACACCTTAGCGCACGGGAGCCGCCGCAGCGTTCGGATCGCGGGGCCCGACGCGGATCGTCTCTCACGGCGACCGGGCCGCGCAATGGATCGTGTGCACCGCTCCACATATCCCGCCCTCGGTTCGGTCAAATCCGGAGACACGACATGATCACGTTCAAAGTCGTCAAGGAGACGCATGGGTGGGCGGTGCGGTTGGGCGAGCAGATGACCACGCCGTTCTGGTCCAAAGCATCGGCTGTTCAGGAGGCGAGCCGCCTCGCTGACACCCTCGGCTGTCATGGCGAATACACCGAAGTCCTCGTCGATGGCGTCCGATTGGCTACTCCGCCCCACCAGATCAGCCCATGAGGACGGCGCGCTTTGAGCTGCGCGGGTCCTGGCCGCAAGCCGGCTGCGTCGCGTTCGTTCTGAGCCGCGCACGATGAAGGGCGAACCGTTCGATGCGCTTTGAGACCAATGACCTCGCGCGCCAGCAGCAGCTCCGGCGCGGCCCGGACCTGACCGCTCCGTTCCGTGGCCTGCTAGTGGCGCCGCAGCTGAAGGCGCCCTGGGACGACGGCGCGCCGATCCGGGCCGAACTCTTTAGCGCCGAGCGCCTTGAGGAACATGCCCGGAGCCTGGCGGCCGCGCAGGCGGTTACCGCCACCATGGTGAGAGGCGCGGCGCTCGCCACACGGCTGGCGGATGACGAGGCTGTCCTTCTGGCGGCCTACCGGGACGTCGCCGACGCCATCGACGCGGGCGCGGAAATCACCCCTGCGGCAGAGTGGCTGATCGACAATTTCCACGTCGTCGAAAAGCAGATTCGTGAAGTCAGGGGCGACCTGCCGCCCCGCTATTACCGTCAGCTGCCCAAGCTCGCAGGGGGGCCGTTCGCCGGATATCCGCGCGTCTTTGGGGTGGCCTGGGCGTTCGTCGCCCACACCGACAGCCTGTTTGATCCGGAAATCCTGCGTCGCTACCTGCTCGCCTATCAGGAGGTCCAGCCGCTGACCATCGGCGAGCTCTGGGCCGTCGCCATCACCCTGCGGATCGTACTGATCGAGAACCTCAGGCGGCTGGCGCATCGGATCATGGACAGCCTCGCCGGGCGTCGCGCCGCAGATGCGCTCGCCGACCGACTGCTGGGCGTCAGGGACCTCGCCGCGGAACCCCCGGAGACCGTGCTTTCGCGGCAACTTCAGGCGACCTTTCCGGACGCGTTCCTGGTGCAATTGGTCCATCGCCTGCGCGATCAAGATCCCAGCATCGCCCCGGCGCTGGAATGGCTCGACACCCAGCTGGCGCGGCAGGGAACGACCGCCGACTCCGTGGTTCGCGATGAGCACCAAAGGCAGGTTTCCGGCAGCGTGACGGTCCGCAACATCATCACCAGCATGCGCCTCATCTCCGATGTGGATTGGACCGAACTGTTCGAGCGCGTCAGCCTTGTCGACGAAGTGTTCAAGGCCGGAAGCCCTTTCGCGGAGATGGATTTCCCGACCCGCAATCTCTACCGCAATGCTGTTGAGGAGCTCTCCCGGGGCTCGGCGCTTACCGAGTTGGCGGTGGCCCACGCGGCTGTTGCGACCGCGGCGCGCGCGCTGGAGATTGAAGGCGCCCGGGCCGATCCTCGGCGGCAGGATCCAGGCTACGTCCTGATCGCCGGCGGCCGAGCCCGGTTTGAAGCTTCGATCGGCTTTCGACCCTCTGCTCAGGCCATACCAGGCCGAGTGTACCGTGCCATGGGGATCGGCGGATATGTCGGCTTCGGGGCCCTGGTTGCGACGGCGCTCCTGGCCCTTCCACTGTCCATCGCCGGGGCCAGCGGACTGAGCCTGCTGTGGCTCCTTGGGCTTGCGATCCTGGGACTCATCCCTGCCGTGGACCTGGCCGTCGCCATTGTGAACCACGTGGTCACCCAGGGCTTTCGGGCGACCCTGCTGCCGGCCATGGCGCTGAAGGGGGGAATTTCGCCCGACTTGCGCACCCTGGTCGCCGTGCCGACGCTGCTGACTTCCTTGCCAGACATCGAGGACTTGGTCGCGCGCCTGGAGATTCACTTCCTGGCGAGCCCGGAGGGCGATCTCCACTTCGCGCTGTTGTCAGACTGGGCCGATGCGGTCAGCGAACATCAGGAGGGCGACGAGGCGCTCCTGCACGCCGCGAAGGAGGGCATTGCCGCCCTGAATCGAAGATATGCGCCGGCGGCGGGCGGCGACCGGTTCCTGCTGCTGCACCGCCGCCGCGTCTGGAACCAGGGGGAGGGCCGATGGATCGGCTGGGAACGCAAGCGCGGCAAGCTGCACGAACTGAACCGGCTGCTGCGCGGTGCCGCCGACACGAGCTTCCTGCCGCTTGAGGGTAACCCGCCCAACGTTCCGGCCCCCGACGTTCCAACTGGGGTCCGCTACGTCATCACCCTCGATTCAGATACACGCCTGCCGCGCGACACCGTCTGTCAGCTGATCGGCAAGATGGCGCATCCGCTGAACCGGCCGGTGCTGGATCCGGTCCTGGGCCGGGTGGTGGCGGGGCACGGCATCTTGCAGCCAAGGGTCACCCCGTCTTTGCCGGTCGGCACCGAGGCGTCGTGGTTTCAATACGCGTTCTCCGCGGCGGCCGGGATAGATCCGTACTCCGCCGCCATTTCGGATGTGTACCAGGATCTGTTTGATGAGGGGTCCTTTGCCGGCAAGGGGATCTACGATCTGGATATATTCGAGCAGGTCATGGCCGGCCGTGTCCCCGACAACACGATGTTAAGCCACGATCTGTTCGAAGGCATTTTCGCCCGCGCGGGATTCGCATCGGATGTCGAAGTCGTCGAGGAGTTCCCCGCCCGCTATGATGTCGCGCTATCGCGACAGCACCGCTGGACGCGCGGGGACTGGCAATTGCTGCCTTGGATTTTCAACCTGGGAAAGCAGCCTTTGCCGATTGTCGGCCGCTGGAAGATGCTCGACAATCTGCGCCGCAGCCTGACCACGCCTGCGCTTGTGTTGGGCCTGCTTTGCGGCTGGTTGCTGAATTTCGACGCGGCGCTGTTCTGGACCGGGTTCCTGCTGCTGACGATTTTGCTGCCACATGTCCTGCCGTTACTGTCCGATGTAATTCCCCGCCGTGCCAATGCTT
>JAYUBD010000619.1:0-3284 GCA_043740995.1 Caulobacteraceae bacterium
CCCGGGGAAGATAGGCGACGGCAAGATCTTCGTGCTCGACATGGAGTCGGCCCTGCGCATCCGCACCGGCGAGCGTGACGCGGCGGCGATCAGCGGATAGTCAGCTGCGCGGCGACTTTCGGCTGAGCAGAAACAGCGCCGCCTCGGACCGCCAGTTCTCGATGCCCCTCGCCGGATTGATTGGTCGGGCCGCCTTGCCCTCGGCCAGGGCGGCGCATGCGTCGATTCGGAGGCCCAGGTCGCCGCAGACCGCGGTGAAATCGCGAACCGTACAAAGATGGATATTTGGCGTCTCCCACCAGGCTTCCGGAAGGACGCCGGTCACGGGCATGCGGCCATGTATCATCAGGTCCAGCCGCACCCGCCAATGTCCGAAATTGGGAAGCGACACCACGGCCTGTTCGCCGATCCGCAACAGCTCACCCAGGACGTGCCGGGGTTTTTGCACCGCCTGCAGGGTCTGGGACAGGATCACATAGTCGAAAGCCCGCGCCGGGAAATAATCGAGGTCGCGGTCCGCGTCGCCCTGCATAACCGACAGACCCCGCGCCAGGCAGGCCGACACGCCCGCCGGACTGATCTCGATGCCGCGTCCGTCGACCCCGTTTTCGCGGACCAGCAGTTCCAGCAACGCCCCTTCGCCGCAGCCGACATCGAGCACCCGGGAGCCGGGCTTCACCAGTCTGAGGATTTCCTGGAAATCGGCCCGCACGGCCAGGGAACCCAACGGGTCGACGGTCATCGGACGTTCCCGGCCAGGGCGGTCGCTCCCAGAAATCCACCTAGCGCGTCGCGCAAAACCGGCTCGTTCAACAAGAACGCGTCATGGCCTCGATCGGTCTCGATCTCGACGAAGCTGGCGCGCGCGCCGGCCGCATTCAGGGCCCGCACCACCACCCGGCTCTCACCGGTCGGATACAGCCAGTCGGAGGTGAACGAGAACAGGCAAAATCGAACGTTTCTGGCGCCCGTAAAGGCGTCGGCGAGCACGCCGCCATGCGCGGCGGCCAAATCGAAATAGTCCATCGCCCGGGTGATATAGAGATAGGAATTGGCGTCGAAGCGATCGACAAAACTGAGGCCTTGATAGCGCAGATAGCTTTCCACCTGGAAGTCGGCGTCGAACCCCCAGGACAGGCCGTCGCGCTGCAGTTCACGACCAAATTTCCGCTGAAGGGCGGTCTCCGACAGATAGGTGATGTGCGCCGCCATGCGCGCCACCGCCAGACCTTTTTCCGGTCGAACGCCGGCGGCGGCATAGGCGCCGCCCCGCCAGTCGGGATCAGCCATGATCGCCTGACGGCCGACCTCGTGAAATGCGATGTTCTGCGCCGAATGCTGGGGGGCCGAGGCGATGCACACCGCCGAGACCAGACGGTCCGGATAGTCCGCCGCCCATTGCAGGACCTGCATGCCGCCCATCGAACCACCGACGACGGCGAACAGCCGCTCGACGCCCAGAGCCTCGACCAGCATCGCCTGGGCGCGGACCATGTCGGCGATGGTGATCATCGGAAAGGTCAGGCCGTAGGGGGCGCGGGTCTCCGGATCGAGCGAAGAGGGCCCGGTGCTGCCCATGCAGCCGCCCACCACGTTCGAACAGATAATAAAGTGGCGCGCCGGATCCATCGGCAGACCCGGCCCGACCAGACTGCCCCACCAGGCCGGTCGCCCGCTGGTGGGATGGCTGGAGGCGACATGCTGGTCGAGCGTCAGGGCATGACAGATCAGGATGGCGTTCGAGCGATCCGCGTTTAGATTGCCATAGGTCTTGTAGGCAATCTGCAAACCGCTGATGCGCGCTCCGGAATCGAGAGTCAGCGGCGCGTCGGTCGGGAAGGCCAGCACGCCCCCGCCCTCCCCAATGCCCGCGCGTGCTGGTTCGCCGTCGTTCATGCGGGGGATGGACCGTCAAAGCCGTTCGCTGTCAATGCACGGTCGGCGTCGTGGCGCATTGCGCGGGGCGGCGCGCGCGGGGTATCTGGCGCGGGCCTGATCCCAGCCTCCAAAGCCGCGCCGACGAAGAAGACCAAGTATGACCCAAAACACCGCCGACGTCGCCAGCCCCGCGCTCGCCGATATCGACATGCTTTCGATCAACACGATCCGCACCCTCGCCATCGACGCCGTCGAGAAGGCGAAGTCGGGCCATGCTGGCGCGCCGATGGCCATGGCGCCGATCGGCTATACACTTTGGAAGCGGTTTCTGCGCTACGATCCGACCCACCCGTCCTGGCCGAACCGCGACCGTTTCGTGCTGTCCGCCGGCCACGGCTCCATGCTGCTTTATGCTCTGCTGCATCTGGCCGGGGTGCGCGCGACGGATGCCAAGGGCGAGCCCGGTAACCGCCCGGCGGTCAGCCTGGACGACATTGAGGCGTTCCGTGAACTCGGCGGCGTTTGCGCCGGCCATCCAGAGTACGGCCTGACCACCGGTGTCGAAACCACCACCGGTCCGCTTGGCCAGGGCGCCGCCAACAGCGTCGGCATGGCGATGGCGCAGGGCTGGCTCGCGGCCCGCTACAACCGCCCCGGCGCGACCGTGTTCGATTACAACATCTATGCCCTGTGCAGCGACGGCGACCTGATGGAAGGCGTCTCAAGTGAGGCGGCGTCTCTGGCCGGCCACCTGAAATTGGCCAACCTGTGCTGGATCTGGGACGATAACAGCATCACCATCGAAGGCGCCACGGGCCTGGCGTTTAACGAGGATGTCGCCGCGCGATTCCGCGCCTATGGCTGGGCGACCGTGGTGGTTGAGGACGCCAATGATTGCGAGGCGTTCGCCCGCGCCGTTCAGGGCTTTCTGGCCACGGATGACCGGCCCACCTTGATCGTGGTCAAGAGCATCATCGGCTTCGGTTCGCCCAATCGCCAGGGCACCTCGAAAATCCACAGCGACCCGCTCGGGGACGTCGAGGTGGCGCTGACCAAGGCCGCCTATGGCTGGCCGCAGGACGCGCGGTTCCTGGTCCCCGAGGCGGTGAAGGAAAACCTGCACGGCGCGATGAGCGCGCATGGCGGCGTGCTGCGGGACGCCTGGAACGCCATGCTCGGCGACTATGCCGCGGCTCACGCGGACCTTGCCATCGAGCTTGACGCGCAATGGTCCAAGGGCCTCCCATCGGGTTGGGACGCCGATCTACCGACCTTTCCCGCCGACGCCAAGGGGATGGCCACTCGGGAGGCGTCCGGCAAGGTGCTGAACGCCCTGGCTGTGCGCGTGCCCTGGCTGCTGGGCGGGTCGGCGGATCTCGCGCCGTCCAACAAGACCCATCTGGATT
>JAYUBD010000620.1:0-3270 GCA_043740995.1 Caulobacteraceae bacterium
GCATGAACATTCATGAGCATCAGGCGAAAACTGTTCTCGCCGCGTTCGGCGTAGCCGTACCCCGGGGCTTCCCGGCTTTTTCGGTGGATGAAGCGGTCAAGGCGGCCGAAACGCTGGGGGGTTCGGTCTGGGTGATCAAGGCGCAGATTCACGCTGGCGGCCGGGGCAAGGGCGGCGGGGTCAAGGTCGTCAAGTCGATCGAGGCGGTGCGCGAAGAAGCCGCGCGCATGCTGGGCATGACCCTCGTCACCCATCAGACCGGCCCAAAGGGTCGTCTGGTCAGCCGCCTCTATGTCGAAGAAGGGGCCGCGATCGAGCGCGAACTCTATCTGTCGCTACTGGTGGACCGGGAGACCAGCCGGGTCTCGGTGGTCGCCTCGACCGAAGGCGGCATGGATATCGAGGAAGTCGCGCATTCCACACCCGACAAGATCATCACTTTTTCCATCGACCCGGCGACGGGACCATGGCCCCACCATGCGCAGGCCCTGGCGAAGGCGTTGAATCTGAAGGGCGACCAGGCCAAGCAGGCGCGGACGTTGCTGCCGGCGCTGTATAAGGCCTTCACCCGGAGCGATATGAGCCTGCTGGAGGTCAATCCGTTGATCGTCACCAGCGATGGCCGGCTTGTAGTCCTCGACGCGAAAGTGTCGTTCGACGACAGCGCGCTCTACCGCCATCCCGATCTCGCGGCGCTGCGCGATGAGAGCGAAGAGGACGCCAAGGAGATCGAAGCCTCGAAGCACGATCTGTCCTATATCGCCCTGGACGGCGAAATTGGCTGCATGGTCAATGGCGCCGGGCTGGCGATGGCAACGATGGACATCATCAAGCTGTACGGCGCTGAGCCGGCCAACTTCCTCGACGTCGGCGGCGGCGCTTCGCGCGAAAAGGTCACCGCAGCATTCAAGATCATCACGGCCGATCCCAATGTGAAGGGGATCCTGGTGAATATCTTTGGCGGCATCATGCGCTGCGACATCATTGCCGAGGGCGTGGTGGCCGCCGTCAAGGAAATGGGACTAAAGGTGCCGCTCGTGGTTCGCCTGGAAGGCACCAATGTCGAGCTGGGCAAGAAGATCATTTCCGATAGCGGCCTTAACGTCATCGCGGCGAACGACCTGGCGGACGGCGCTCAAAAGATCGTGCACGCCGTCCGTGCGAACGCCTGATTTTACCGAGCCGGACACACCCAGTTGAGGATTGCCCCGTGATCACCTTCAAGACAGTGCTGGTTGTCGCCGCCATGGCGGCGGTCGCCGGTGCGGCGCAGGCGGAACCGACCGCTTTCGCCGCCTTCTCCACGGTGTGTGGCGACACCCGCGCGGCCTTCGCGGCGGTGGGTTCCGCCGCGGACGGCAAGGGCTGGCACACCGCTCAGCAAATGGGCGGCGCCGCCATGGCGGGAGTCACCGTCGCGGACCGGTTGTCGCGGGCCAATAAACTGGGCGACGCCCCCCTGGCCTTGTCGGCCTGGCATGGCGCGACGAAGTCCGGCATTCAGGTGAGCGACTGCACTGTTCGGGTTGATAAGACCGATTATGCCCAGGAAATCGCCGGTGCTCAGGCCTGGACCGGTTTTTCGGCGCAGGAGACGGCGGCGCGAAAGGCCATCTTCCGCTTCACCGATATCGAAGGTGTCCGTCGCGGGCTCGCCAGCGGCGAATACGATGCGGCGGCGGCCGGGCCGGGAATGGAAATCCTCACCATCACCTCCGACAGCCAGGGCACGACCCTCGACCTCTTAAGAATCAAAAAGTAGGCGACGCTCCCGGCCAGGCCGTCCTCACCTCCCCGTTGTCCAGAAACGAGATCCATGTCCATTCTCATCGGTAAACAGACACGCGTCATCTGTCAGGGCGTGACCGGCGCCCAGGGCACGTTCCATACCGAGCAGGCGATCGCCTATGGCACCCTGATGGTCGGCGGCACGTCGCCCGGAAAGGGCGGCTCGACGCATCTTGGCCTGCCGATCTTTGATACGGTCGGGGAGGCGGTGAGCGCCACTCATCCGGACGCCACCGTCATCTATGTGCCGCCGCCGTTCGCGGCGGACGCCATCCTGGAAGCAATCGATGCGGAAATCGGCCTGATCGTCTGCATCACGGAAGGTATTCCGGTGTTGGATATGATCACCGTCAAGCGGGCGCTGCAGGGCTCCAAATCGCGGCTGATCGGCCCCAATTGCCCGGGCGTGCTCACACCGGATGCCTGCAAGATCGGGATCATGCCGGGAAACATCTTCCGCAACGGTTCGGTGGGAGTCGTCTCCCGCAGCGGGACCCTGACCTATGAGGCGGTGTTCCAGACCAGCCAGGTCGGTCTTGGTCAGACCACCGCTGTGGGTATTGGCGGCGATCCGGTGAAGGGCACCGAGTTCATCGATATTCTGGAAATGTTCCTCGCCGATCCGGCCACCGAATCGATCATCATGATCGGCGAGATCGGCGGCTCCGCCGAGGAAGACGCCGCTGACTTCATCCGAACCTCAAAAGTGCGCAAGCCGATGGTCGGCTTTATCGCCGGGCGCACGGCGCCGCCAGGCCGTCGGATGGGCCATGCCGGCGCGATCATATCCGGTGGCAAGGGCGGGGCGGATGACAAGATTGCCGCCATGGAAGCTGCCGGCATCAGAGTGTCGCCGTCCCCGGCGGCTTTGGGCGAAACGCTACTGCAGTTGCTCAAAGGAAGTTGACCCCGCGCGCGCCACGGTTAGGCGCCGGCTGATCGTTTCGTCGGCGGCGACCTCGGATTTCGCGTTAACGCGCGCCAAACCGTCGAGACGAAGCGAATATTGGCGGCGCGGGACCCGTGTCGGATAGCGCGCCCGGCGTATTTTCTTTACCCAAGGCTGAGAGGGTCGCGCTCGATATTCGTTGGCGGCATGACTATCTGGCGATCTGCACCGCTCAAACGCGCGGCGGTCAAGGTGAGATGACATGGCGGACGACGCAGGACGGCTGAACCAGATCTTGGCCGAGACCTCCTTCCTTTATGGCGGCAACGCTGATTTCGTGGAGGACATGCAGGCCCGGTGGGCGGCGAACCCCAATTCGGTCGAGCCATCCTGGCAGGCCTTCTTCGCATCGCTATCCGACACCGCTGACGCGGTGCGCCGCGCGGCGGAGCCTCCCACCTGGACGCCCGTCAGTCTGCCTGCGGTCCGACCGGACTGGCTTTCGGCGATTGACGGTCTGTGGCCCGCGATCGATGCGAAACCGGAGCAGCGCGTCGCCAGCCAGAGCCCGGCGGTCTCGCCGGATGAGGTCC
>JAYUBD010000621.1:0-3270 GCA_043740995.1 Caulobacteraceae bacterium
TTGTTGATCGCGGCCTGAGCGGCGGCGAGCCGGGCGATCGGCACGCGGTAGGCTGAACAGCTGACATAATCGAGGCCGACCTGCTCGCAAAACGCCACGGAGGCCGGGTCGCCGCCATGTTCGCCGCAAATGCCAAGCTTTACGTCCGGCCTTGCGGCGCGGGCCCGTTCAACGCCCATCCGGACCAAGGCGCCCACACCTTCGACATCAATGGAAACAAAGGGGTCCTTCTCGAAAATGCCGTTGTCGATATAGGCGTTGAGAAACCGCCCGGAATCGTCACGACTGATGCCGAAGGTGGTCTGGGTCAGATCGTTGGTGCCGAACGAAAAAAAGGCGGCGTGGCGGGCGAGCTCGCCGGCGCACAGCGCTGCCCTTGGCAGCTCGATCATCGCGCCCACCGAATAGTCCACTGTGACGCTGCGTTCGGCCATCACCTCGGCGGCGACACGATCAGTCAGGGCGCGCAGGAAGGCCATCTCGGTCGGCAGGGCCACCAAGGGATGCATGATCTCGGGAGATGGCGTCGTCTTGCCCGCCGCGCCGACCTCGCACGCCGCCTCGATGATCGCCCGAACCTGCATCTCGTAGATTTCCGGGTAGGAAACGCCCAGTCGGCAGCCACGATGGCCGAGCATCGGGTTGGTCTCCACAAGCTCCGCCGATCGGCGAAGCAATTTGGCGGCGTCAAGGCCGGTTGATCGCGCGACGGCCCGCACCTCCTCCTCGGTGTGCGGCAGAAACTCATGTAATGGCGGGTCGAGCAGCCGGAAGGTGATGGGATAGCCTTCCATGATCGTCATCAACGCGACGAAGTCGCCGCGCTGCATGGGTAGGATCTTCGCCAGAGCGGCGCGCCGGCCCTGTTCGTCATCCGCCAAAATCATCTCGCGGACGGCCGCGATCCGCGTCTCGCCGAAGAACATGTGCTCGGTGCGCACCAGACCGATGCCCTCGGCTCCGAACTGCCGGGCGGTCCGGGCGTCGTGCGCCGTCTCGGCATTGGCCCGAACCTTGAGGCGGCGGCTCTGATCGGCCCAGCCCATCAGCTGGGCAAAATCGCCGGACAGTTCGGGTTCGACCATGGCCACCGCGCCCAGCAAGACTTCGCCGCGCGATCCATCAATGGTGATGATCTCTCCGGTGCGGAACACCTTGCCGCGGGCGCGCATCTCGCCAGCCTCGATGTCGATCTGAATTTCACCCGCGCCCGAGACACAAGGGCGGCCCATGCCCCGCGCGACCACGGCCGCATGGCTGGTCATGCCCCCGCGGGCCGTGACGATGCCGCGCGCGGCGTCCATGCCCTTAATGTCCTCGGGCGAGGTTTCGGCGCGGACCAGGATCACGCCATCCTTGCCGGAGCCTTCGCGCTCGGCGGCGTCGGCGGTGAAGACGATGCGTCCGGTGGCCGCCCCGGGCGAGGCGGGCAGCCCCACCGCGATCACCCGGCGTTCGGCCTTGGGGTCGATGGTCGGGTGCAGAAGCTGATCAAGTGAGGCGGGATCGACCCGCATCACGGCTTCTTGTTGGCTGATCACCCCTTCGTGGGCCAGATCGACGGCGATGCGCAACGCGGCCTTGGCTGTGCGTTTGCCGCCTCGGGTCTGCAGCAGATACAGGTGACCGCGCTCAACGGTGAATTCCACATCCTGCATATCGCGGTAGTGCCGCTCAAGGCGCCCCACCGCTTCGTGAAACCGGCTGAATACCTCCGGCATCGCCTCTTCCATCGACAGGCCCCGCTCGCCCATATCCTCGCGCGCGGCGCGGGTTAGCGCCTGGGGCGTGCGGATGCCGGCGACCACGTCCTCGCCCTGGGCGTTGATCAGGAATTCGCCATATAGCCGGCTCTCGCCCGTCGAAGGATTGCGCGTGAAGGCGACACCGGTGGCGCTGGTGTCGCCCATATTGCCGAACACCATGGACTGCACATTTACCGCCGTCCCCCAGGCTTCGGGAATGTCGTGCATGCGCCGATAGAATTTGGCCCGTTCGTTCATCCAGCTCTCGAACACCGCGCCGATCGCGCCCCAGAGCTGATCTTGCGGTTCCTGCGGGAAGGCTTGTCCGCGCACCCGCAGCACCAGGGCCTTGTAGTCGGCCACCACCGCCTGCCAATCCTCGGCGGCGAGATCGGTATCGACGTGGATGCCCAGCCCATCCTTCAGGTCGTCGAGAATTTCCTCGAACATATGGTGGTCAATGCCCAGCACCACATTGGAATACATCTGGATGAAGCGGCGATAGCTGTCGAACGCGAACCGACGGTCGCCGGCCAGGGTCGCCAGCCCCTCAACGGTGGTGTCGTTGAGCCCGAGATTGAGCACGGTATCCATCATGCCGGGCATGGAGGCGCGGGCGCCCGACCGCACCGAGACCAGCAAAGGATTGGCGGCGTCGCCGAACCGCTTGCCGACCAAACGCTCGACATCGCAAAGAGCCGCCTCAACCTGGTCGCGCAAATCGTGGGGGTGCGATTTGGCCTGCTGATAGTAGTGGTTGCAGGCCTCGGTCGAGATCGTGAACCCCGGCGGCACAGGCAGGCCCAGGGTGGACATTTCCGCCAGATTCGCGCCCTTGCCGCCCAGCAATTCCTTCATCGAGGCTTTGCCCTCGGCGGCGCCGCCGCCAAAAGCGTAAACCCATTTCGGCTTGGCGAGAGTCGTGATGGTCACGGGGGGCATCCTCCAAGGGCTTTCGGTCGGGGCCAAGTCTAGCCGGAGATCAGCGAGAAGTCGGCCACGGCGCTCATCTCCCGCCGCACCCGGGCGAGCAGGCGAAGCCGGTTGGCCCGCTCACCCGGGTCATCGGCATTGACCAGGACCGCTTCGAAGAAGGCGTCCACCGGCCCGCGCAAACCAGCCAGCGCGCCCATGGCCGCCGCGAAATCCTCAGCGGCGAGCGCGGCTTGCAGCCGCGGCCCGATCGTATCCAGCGCGTCGTGCAAGGCTGCCTGCTGGGCGGGGGCGGTCACACGGACAGCGGCTCCCTCCGGCAGCCCACCTTTCTTTTCTTCGGCGCTCAGGATGTTGTTCGCTCGCTTGTAACCGGCCAGGAGGTTGACGCCGTCCTCAGCGCCCAGCAAGGCTTCCAGCGCTTTCAGGCGGCGCGTGGTCCGCAGGAGATCATCGTCGCCCAGGGCGAACACCGCGTCCACCAGGTCGTGTCGCGCGCCGGAGTCGCGCAGTAACACCTTCAGTCGATCTGCGAAAAATGCCAGCACCTCGGCGGGGTCTTGATCGGCGGTCGAGGCCAGCGCCGTCAATC
>JAYUBD010000622.1:0-10486 GCA_043740995.1 Caulobacteraceae bacterium
ACGCGGCGACGGGAGCATCCTGGTGAGGCAATGCCCGGTCCGCTCGGGAGCATTCCTGGATGAGGCAATACGATCACCATCCAGATTGTCGCGCTACAGGGCCTTTTGCGCTTGGGTGTTGAGGCGGTGTTTTGGTGGAGTAAACGAGACCGTTCTTGGAGATATAGATGAACGAGCGGTGTTAAAGCCCCTATAATAGCCGCGACATAGAAGCGGATTCGGTCGATGTCCCATCTTGGCAAAGCGGGTGAACGGCGCGGCGGGCGCAAGAAGGGCACGCCAAACAAAGCGACGGCGGCGCGGCTTCTGCGCGCCCGGGCGGGCATTTTTGCGGCCGAGCAGTCGGGTATGATGCCTCTGGATATCATTTTGACCGTCGCGCGAGGCGGCGAGGCCGCGGCCCGAATCACGGACCGGCAATTTGCAGCCGCTGTCGCGGCCGCACCCTTTTTGCATGCCCGGTTATCGGCCGTGGCAGTGAAGGACGTGACGCCGGACGACACCGACGTCAGTAGGCGTCAGGCCGAGGTCCGCGCGATCCTCTTAGCGCGGTTGGAGGAAATGGCGGTTCCGAGACCATTGTGAGTTTGAACTCACGCCGTAATTGAGCGCCTTCCGCGCGATTTCCTGAATCAGCAAAGGGCACGTGCACGCTCAGGATAGGTCGCGGGGGGGGCGTTTACCCAACCCCATCCAGGTACAATCGCCATCAACGTGACCACAGGGCCGCGAACGCCGCACGATCCGATCCTTCATCGCCAAAATCCGCATGTCCATGTTAACACAAGGAAAATCGCGTCCGGCGTTGCCACGGCCCCAACTCAAAATGCAGCCAGACGTAAACTTCTTGCCGCGGGGAACTCTTCTTCGCGATCGGCCGGCACCCATGTCACGTCGCGTCATGCAGGGCTCGCGTATCGACCCGTTGGGCCGAAGCAACGCCGGCACAAGCGGGAGCATCGGATCAGGTCCGTTCCTTTATCGCCGCCTGTCACGACATTGCCTCAAACAACCCACAACCTGGACCAGGCCTTCAGTTCGCCTTTGAGTTCCCCCAGTCACGATATAGATCACAAAACCAAAAGCCTTGGAATTCGAGGCGTTGGTTCGCAACTGTATATAGATGCGCTCGGTCATCACGATCCTCATATGGCCGCGACTCAGCCCGATCGAGAAGGCACCGGATGATCCGTTAACGTAACAATACTATTAAGCGTGGTTCCGGACCACCCCAGGACACCACTCTCATGACGTCTTCTGACGGGCTCGGACTAGCTCATCGACGATCGAGGACGAGTGAGGCGAACGGACCGCCAGTGCCCGCGACCACCCGGAATCATCAATCGCCAAAATGGGCGCCTTGCCTGAAAAGGGAGATCGCACTCACACATTTGCCAAGAACCTGACACGCAAAGACGCTGTCCCCCACCTCATCGCGCCCAACTAAATCCGACGATGAACGGAGAGCCCCCGTCGACCCGAACCCCCGAACCCCCGAACTACGACGTGAACGCCGCCGGAAACCAGCGGAAGAACGCGAGATCCGGATCCTCCACCATGGAATTCCATTTCTCATAAACCTCGTCCGCCGACGGCGGCTGAGCCCGCGCGTTTGCCACGTCGGTCCGCGCTTTGTTCAGCGCGAACAGAGCCCCGCTTCGCCGACCCCGCAGAGCTTCGTCCGCTGCCAGCGCCACGGGATTGGGCGGCGCGGGCAAAACATCCGCCACCACGTCCCGCGCCGCTCCGGGTTCGACCGACAAAGGCGCCAACCCATCGCTGAACCCACGCAACAACTCATCCAGCATCAAGTGCCCATGGCAAGCATTCCGTCCTTTCCGGATGGCATGGCATCTGAGACGGTTGCCGCGTAAAGCCTGATAACGTGGGTCGCATCGGCGTAAGCGTTGCACCCCCGGAACGCCTGATTTGGATTTGCAGTTGCGGCAATCCCCCCCCACACCGAATTTGATTAGACGGCGGACCGCTTTACTGTATCGAAACACGACGTCTTCTGAGAGCAAGCCCGACCCAATGAAAGTGCCGCGCTGGACCACCGTCAGCCAAAGCCCGTTCGCGTGGGAACGTGACGCGCTGGACTTCGCGCGCGGCCATCTCCCCGATCACGACCCCTGGCGCGCTTGGTCGAACTTCGAGTTTATCGACGATGAAGGCCGCGTAAACGAGGTGGACCTCCTCGTCCTGACCCCCTCCGGCCTGGTTCTGATCGAGATCAAGTCCCGACCCGGCACTGTCAGAGGCGACGCACTCAGTTGGACCTGGATCACCGACGGCCGCGCGATCACGACCGACAACCCACTCCCCCTGGCGAACCGCAAGGCCAAACGTTTGGCATCCGTCCTACGTCGGCAGGACGCTTTGAGCGGCCGAGGAGGATCTCGCGGTGCCGCGCCATGGGTCGAGCCGTTGATTTTTCTGTCGGATGTCAAACAATCGCCAAAGATCGACATCGGTTCGGCAAAACGGGTGGTCCTGCGTGGCAGTCCAGGCGCGGAAAACGACGATGGTCTGATTGGCGTTCTCCTGAACGCGGAACAACACGGCCTTGGCCGCCTCGGACAGGTCAATCTAAGTTCGGTGGGCGCCATAATCCGCGCCATCGACCAGGCGGGCATCCGTCCGCCAGGCCGAGGGCGCCGGGTTGGCGACTACGAACTGGACAAACTGCTGACCGAGGGCGGGAACTGGCAGGACTTCGCCGCCAGGCATGCGGCCACCGGCGTCGCCCGCCGCATCCGCATCTATCCCTACGCGCGCGCCGCGTCGCCCGCGGCGCGAGACCGCCTCGCCCGCACGGCGCAACGCGAATTCCGGGTGCTGGAGGGCGTCGAGCACCAAGGCATCCAACGGGTTCTGGATTATCGGGAAGCGGAACTCGGACCGGCGTTGATTTTCGAGCATGATCCGAAATCCGAACGTCTCGACCGCTATCTCGCCAAGAACCACAAACTTCTGTCGGTGTTCCAACGGCTTGGGCTGGTGCGCCAACTTGGCGAGGCGATGGCGTTCGCCCATGGCAAGGGTCTCTTCCACCGTGGTCTCGCCCCTCAGAACATTCTGGTGCGCAATTCGGACAGCAGCATGCCTCGCCTCCAAATCACTAACTGGCAGGTCGCCAGCCGCGGTGATGGCAGCAGCGCGGGCATGGCGGCGACCGTGGGCACCCAGCATGTCGAAGGTCATCTGTCCGATCCGGCAAAGCTTTATCAGGCCCCCGAGGCCAGCGAAGGAAACGAAAAAGGCGCGGCTCAGGCCGATGTGTTTTCCCTGGGCGCGATCACCTTCCACGTGTTCGCCGGTCGCCCGCCGGTCGCCAACCCGCTCGATCTTCCCGCCACTCTCCGTGAAAATAATGGATTGCGGCTTTCCGGCGCAGTGGACGGCGTCGGAAAGTGGCTTGAGGAGTTGGTGCGGGCCGCCACGGCCCCGGTCGTTCGGGATCGTCCCCGCGATGCGCGCGAGTTTCTGGATTATCTCTACGAGGCGGAAAAGGAAGCACTCCCACCCGAGCCCGCGCCAGCGCCAAACGCCGACCCGGCGGTCGCGGGTCCCGGCGATATGCTCGATGGCGGCTTCAAGGTGATCAAACGGCTTGGCCGGGGCGGAAGCGCGGATGCCTTGCTCGTCCAGCCCGAGGGCTCCGATGAACAGTTCGTCCTGAAAGTTGCCATCGACGAAGCCCATGCCGACCGAATCAGGGCGGAAGCCGAAGTGCTGCGCAAGTTGCATCCCCACCAAAACATCGTACGGTTCAAGGAGGAGGCCACCGTCTCCGGCAGGCCCGCCTTCCTGATGGAGCAAGCTGGCGAAAAGACTCTATCCCAGTGGATTCGCGGCGAGGCCACTCTCGGCCTCGACCTGATGCGCCGGTTTGGCGACAACCTGCTGTCCGCCGTGGAACATCTGGAACAGGAAGGCGTCGCCCATCGCGACATCAAACCCGACAATATTGGCATCGCCAAAGCCTCAGGCTCCGGCGCCTATCGTCTCGTGCTGTTCGATTTCTCCCTCAGCCGCGTACCGGCGGAGAACATCCAGGCGGGCACCCGGCCCTATCTCGACCCCTTCCTTGCCGATCGCCACCCGCCGCGATGGGACCTGCACGCGGAACGCTACGCCGCCGCCGTCACGCTGCATGAGTTGCTGGCAGGCGCGCCACCCATTTACGGCGATGGTGTCTCAGCGGCGAACGTCGTCGACGAAGATGTAAAAATCGCCCTGGAACGATTCGACCCCACCCTCCGCGCTGGGCTGAACACTTTCTTTTCCAGGGCTTTGCGGCGTGAGGCCGCCGAACGCTTCGATAACGCGGAACAGATGCTCCGGGCCTGGCGCTTCGCTTTCGCCCCCATGGATCAGAAACCCAACGAAGCGGAAAGCATTGAGGTCATCGCCGGCCGTCTTCATGGTGGCAGCAGTATCACCGAACTCGGTTACGGGCTCGAAGCGCGGGACGTGCTGGAGCGGATGAAGGTGTTCACGGTTCATCAATTGCTCGACGTACCCAGGATTCAGTTCCGCTATCTCAAGGGCGTCGGCGACAAGGTCCGGCGGGAAATTCGGGAGCGCGCGAAACGCCTCGCTCTGGCTCGCCCAGAACTCCGTCCCGGCGGCACTGTCGAGGACGACGGCAACCGCGCCAGCATCGATCGCCTCGCCGAACAACTGATCCCGCACCGGCCGGCGGGCGATGAAACGCCTGAGGACCTGATCCTGGCGCATTATCTCGGCTTCGAGCCGGACGACGCGCCGCCATGGCCCAATGCCGGAGAAGTGGCAAGCGCGGCCGGTACAGCCCGCGGTTCCGTCGCCGACGCGCTGCACGCCGCGCGCGACCGCTGGAAGAAAAACGCCGAACTCAATGCCGTCCGCTCGGAAGCGCTTGAGTTATTGGTGGCCGCCGGTGGAGTGGCCTCGGCAGATGAACTCACCGCGCAGCTTTTGGACAAACGCGGATCGGTGCAAGAGGACAAGCGCGAACGCGCTCGCCTGGCGCGCGCCGTGTTGCGCGCGGCGGTGGAACTGGAAGCCCGGGTCGAGGCGCCGCGTTTCCTCGCTTATGCCGAGGCAGGGCCAATACTGATCGGCATTTCCGCGGAGATCGTCGAATACGTCCGGACCCTGGCCAGGTGCGCCGATGGCCTGGTCCAAGAAGACCCTTTGCCGAGTTTTGGCCGGGTGGAGCAGGAACTGGGGCTGCAACCAATCCCGGAAGGCGTGAATTCATTACCACCGGGTCGAATGCTGCGACTCGCCGCCGCCGCCTCCACCCGGGCCGCGGTGTCCGCCCGCGATGAACTCTACCCGCGGGGCCTGGCGCCATTGGCCGCGCTCCGCCTGTCTCTGGGCGCGTTGTCCGGTCCGGAAAAACTGACCGAGAAAGACCTACGCGACCGCGTGAAAGGCCGTGTGCCGGAAGCGGCGGAGCTTCCCGCGCGCCCGGAACTCGACGCCCTGCTGGATGATGTGGGGGCGGAGCGGGAGTGGCGCGAACCGCCGGATGACATTCCAGCGTTCTATTCCCGCGATGTCAGGGATTCCGACACCGGCACTTTGGCCGGTTTCCGCGTTCCCACCAACGCCCCACCGCCGGAACCGACGCCCGAAGTCCTCGACGCGCGGGCGCTGGAAGAAAAGATCGCCTTCGCCGAACGCACCGGCGCCTTCCTCGCGCTGACCGTCGAACCGCGCGACACGGCGGCGGCGCAGTCGGAGTTGCTGCGGCGGTTTCCGCGGGAGGTCGTCAGCCTGGAACGCCTCATGCTCCGCGCCATGCGGGCCGAGGCGGAAGCGCGGCGGGTGCTTTGGCCCAAGGCGCTGGCGGCGGACGCGGCCTCACGCGACAGCGTGGACTTCAAGAATCTGCTTCGGCTTGCCGCGCGGGCCGTGCCGCGGGTGCGGGATGAAGTGTTGGCCCTTCGAGAGCCCACCTTGCTGATCCGTCCCGGGCTTTTGGCACGATATGACCTGATGGACGTGTTGGACGGGTTGGCTCAGGCGTCGGGCACCTCGGGGGGACCTCCCAGTCTCTGGCTTCTGCTCCCTCAACCTGGGCCGGAGCGGCCGAGGATCGATGGCGTCGTGCTGCCGGTTATCTCCGCCGCCAACTGGGCGCGGTTGACGGAGGCGTGGTTGCGCAACACCCATCAACCTGGGAAACGGGCGGCGTGATCCATTTTGGTCGTCACCGCTAAATCTGACGACTGGCGCACGGCGCTCGTTTGCGTGATCTGCGCGAGGGATGCGGGACAGTCCTACGAACGAGACGCCGCCTCGATCCGGGTCGCGTTTTCGATCTGACGCTCAATGACCAAGGTCGAAACAGCGAATTCCTCGGCGATCGCGATAATATCTCGACCATCGTGCTGCATCGACATGATTTCGGTCACGGGCGCCAGGAACTCCGCCGCGAACGCCCGGCCCGCGGCCTGCCGAAAGGCGGAACGCAGTCCATTAACCGGGGCTCGCTGAGGCCCGGGGAAACAGATGACATCGCCAACGCCGCGGGCGAATGCGAACATTTGCGACGCGCGCGCTTCCTCCGATTTCCCATGAGGCCGCATATGCAAGTGGGCATCGTCGCCGGCATGGCTTCGTAATAGATGGATTCCATAAGCCGCCGGTGCGTCCGCGAAATGCGCGGTCGCACCCATGGCACGCGAAAGCTGAACGGTGGAACTGAACCGTCTGGTTTGGTCGAAGCCCATATCCCGCCGCAAAGCGCGAGCGCGGCGGTATCCACGCGCCCAACTCTCTTCGCCCACCGGCTCCGGCGTCGCCGCCGCGATCGCGGCCGCGCGTTGCTGAAGCCCCTCGATCACGGATTGGCCACGCGGCCGCCTTTCGACCGCCGTGGCCCATTCTATCAAACGCGGGGCGTTCGCGGGTCCCGCGCCCGCCAGAAACTCGGTCAAGGCTTCGCCTTCGAACAGGTCGGCCCCTTGCTCAATGGCCTGAGCCGCCGCCTCGTCAATTTGATAGGGGTCGAGGCGAAGGGCGCCGGCGGCCTCGCAAAAACTGGCTTCGTCCGGGTCTTCGCGCGATGCCTTCACCCGAGCCCAGCGTAGCGCCGCGGTTGAACCGGTCACGCCGCGCGCGCCGAGACGATCCAGCACGGTTTCGATGAAGGTGCTGAGCTGATCCTCGGCATCGGACCGTGTCATGACCTCGGACGATCCGGCCCAAAACCGCACGTCGGGGTTGGTATAAATCCGTTGTTCCGCCGCGATCTCGAACGCCGCGCCATCGAAGGTCAGGCGGATGTCCGGAACGGCGAAACCGCTGCGATACTGGATCAGCGACAGGGCATGATCGCGTGCGCCGAAAAGGGTCCACCAGTCCAGCGCCAGACCCTCGGCGAGCGAACAGAGCGGGATGGTTACGTGATCGCGGGCGTCCTGGCCGCGCAGATGCAGGCAAACGTTCTGGTCATTCAGCCACAGACGCAGATCAGCCACCGTCGCCCGTTCCTCGGGGGCGGCGTTGATCGCATCGTCCTGCCAATCAACCGAATTTCGCACCACGTTCTTCCTCGTCGATCGGCCAGCCCTTGTACTGGCCCCGAACGCTGTTCACACTGCGGCCAAACCAGAACTGACCATTTTCCTGCTTATACCAGATGTGGTTTGGAAAGTCCTGGTCGCCTTCGTACCAGCGCATTTGCCCCGTTGTCAGAGCCTCCCGGACCCATTCCGTCGCCATGTCGCGATCCGCCTCCCTGGTAAGCGGACAAATCGTCGTGTCTTGTTTCTTTGGCCGGGTGGCCTTGCCGCTGGAACCGGCAAAAGCGCCGGGCAGACCGCCCCACCAGCGAAATGCCTTGTGTTCGGCACTTCCGACACAGGCCGCCGCGTCAATCTGGGCTTTCGTCAGCGGCGGCCGGGAGGGAAGTTGTTTCGGGCGTTTCGCCATCGGGGGCCTGATGCTCGGGTGGCGGTATCTGACAGGCGCAAGCATAATGCCTGTCCAACGTTCCGGGCAACGGTCATTGGCACCGGGCGAAGCCGTGCCAATCGTGCCTTCGAGAACCATTTTGCTGGCGTCGGCAAAATGGTCTGGCACCGCACGAATTACGGGCATGTGTTTGGAACGGCGCGGCGAACTCCCTCATTTTTGGCCCCGACGGAACGCCACGCCGCGCTGGATGGCCCGTTCGGGGCAGGCCACGATGGGGAAAGATCATGGGATCGTCCTGATAGCCGTCGCACGTCCTTGACGCCCCGCGTTTGACGCCTTACGTATCGTTACGATCCGGAGCTTCCGTGACAAAACCACCGCGCTCGTCTTCTCCGGCGGTGTGCCACGGGGTATGGCACGCGATCTCGCCACCGCGGCACGCCGGAAACTGGCCGCTCTCGACGCGGCCGAGCAGTTGGACGACCTGCGGCTTCCACCGGGAAACCGGCTTGAAGCCTTGCGGGGCGATCGTAGCGGGCAGCATTCGATCCGGATCAATGGCCAATGGCGCCTCGTCTTCCACTGGCGGGACGACGGCGCGCATGCGGTTGAGATCGTGGATTATCACTGAAGGGAGAAGGACATGTCGGACCATCAACTGATTTCCCGGGAAGACCTCGACGCCGGGCGAGTGGATTTTTCGTCGGTGGACTCCGGGGAAAGATTGCCTCCGGTGCATCCGGGGGACGTGCTGCGGCATGACTTCCTGGAACCGCTTGGCCTCACCGCCCATGCCTTGGCGTTGGCGTTGCGGGTGCCGGCCAACCGGATCGGCACCATCCTGGCCGGGGATCGCGCGGTGACGGCGGAAACGGCCCTGCGCCTCGCCCGCCATTTTGGCACCAGCGCGGGGTTCTGGCTCAACCTGCAAAAAGCCTATGAGCTGGAGGTCGCGGAACGCGCCTCCGGCGCCCGCATCCGGGCGGAAGTCCTGCCGCGCGACGCGATTGCGCCACCAGCTTGATCGCATCGCAACTCAGCCCTATGTTTGGGACCGAGTTGGAGTTCGCCATGCCCCAGGAATGGACCGCCGCCCAGGCCGCGTTCGTGCTGAATGAGCCGCTTGACGCCTTCAAGAAGGTTGTCGAGCGAGGCCCCGTGAAACCGCGCGTGGTCCGCGTCGGCGGCCTGCGGGTCCGTAAGTTCGACCTCGGTGCTCTCGTTTTTCTTCAGGCCCAGGGGGAACTGAAGGCCGAACTCACCCCGAAGGGGCGCGCGGAACTTTACGCGGCGATGACGAGGCTGCCCAATCTCGACGCGGCGACGGAGGTGGCGTTCGGAGACCTGAAATTCGCGTTCGGCCGTTCCCTTCAAACGGTGAAGTCGCGGCTGAAGGAACTGGATAAGCTCTCCGACGAGATCGATGCCACCGGCGGCGAACCGATGATCAGGGGAACCCGGATCGAGGTCTTTCGCCTGGCGGCCCTTCTGGATGGCGGAATGACGGTGGAGGCGGTGTTGCGCGATTATCCATCCCTCAACGCACGGCAAATATTGGCCGCCAGGGCATACGCACAGATCAACCCGAAGATTGGACGGCCTTATCCGGCGAAGACGGCTAAGGCGGCCATGCGCGGCGCGGGTCTCGACGCGCTGGACGGGGACGGGTGAAGTATCTTTTGGACACGATGGTGTTGAAGGAGATCGGCAAATCGAAACCGCACCAGAATGTCGAGGCATGGCTCGGCACGGTCGACGATCTGGACCTCGCCATCAGCGTCATCGCGGTCCGCGAAATTTGGAAGGGCATCGAGAAGAAACGCGCAGTCGATCCGGCCTTGGCCGAAACCCTTGAAATTGCCGCCAACGGGATATTCGCGGCCTTCCAGGGGCGTATCCTGCCCGTCAATGAAGCAATATCTGTCCGCTGGGGCAAGCTTCTGGGCCGGAGCGAGAAGAACGTGGACGATACCGGACTTGCCGCGACGGCTTATGTCCATGGCATGGTGCTCGTGACCCGCAACGTGCCTCACGTCCAGGGGCGCGGTGTCGATATTCTGGATCCCTTTAAGAAGCCCGCGCGCCTTCACAAAGCTTGATCCTTCGGGCGCTGACTGAGCCGTTGTTTCATGGGAGACAACGGGAAAACCATTTTGCCGACGCCGGCAACATGGTCCCCTCCGGTCAGAATGCCAAACGTGTATTCGGCGGCAGGATGCGCGCGGAGGTAGCGCCAGGCACCCCGGCCTGACATACATCCTCCGCCGCTCCGGCCCTGGGGAAACCGCACCAAAATGGTGGACGCGAAGAAGCTGCTGACCGACCTGAAACGCCTCCGCCGCAAGCTGGAGGCGGATTTGCGGGCGCAGCATCTGGCCTCCCCGCAACGGGAAACGGTGCACGCGGAGTATCGCGACGCCTTCGACGCCAAACGCACCGCCGACACGTTTGACACGTTCTGGACCGCCGCCCTCGATCAGGCCGCCGTCCACTGGATCCTGGGCGTCGTCTTCCTGCGGTTTCTGGAGGACAACCGCCTGCTCGACCGGCCCATGCTGTCGGGCGTGGG